>NZ_JBGQQZ010000048.1:0-19273 GCF_045528575.1 Ruoffia sp. FAM 24228 | reverse complement strand
AGACACCTTTACAATATCAGAATGGGGTTCTTTTTTCATCACTTAACAGGTGAAAATGAAAAAGTAAATTTAAGCTGCCGTTAGGCAGTTGGCACATGTTTCAACGAAAAGTATGAATTGTTCAGGTTTAATATAATTGAAAATATAAAAGTCAATGAAACAAAGAGTAGCACACTTATTTATGAACAGAGAGTAGACGCTAGCTGAAAGATCTACCTTAATGAGTTTGTGAACCGCATTGTTTGGACTCTTGAATGAAATGAGTAGTTCAAGACGCTAGTCGCGTTAACACTTTGAGTGATGTCTGGAAGTTTATGACGTCATTAGAGTGGTACCGTGGATTCGTCCGCCTCTAATAATTAGAGGCGGGCTTTTTTTGTCGCTTAATTCACCCTTAGAAAGGATCGATACTATGTTTCAAGGAAGAAGTTTTACTAAAGAAATAGATTTTACACAAAACGAACTCAATTACTTAATTGACTTTGCCATTCATCTTAAACAATTAAAAAAGCAACGTATCCCCCACGAATACCTTAAAGGTCAGTCCATTTGTTTAATCTTTGAGAAAACATCAACAAGAACACGTGCAGCCTTCTCAGTTGCTGCCAGCGATCTTGGCGCAACGGCGGATTACTTTGGTGCGAGTGATATGCAGATGGGTAAAAAGGAATCCATTGAAGATACTGCCAAAATATTAGGTAGTATGTACGACGGTATACAGTTTAGAGGCTATAAGCAATCGGATGTGGAAGCATTGGCTACTCACGCTGGCGTTCCCGTGTGGAATGGGTTAACAGATGAATGGCATCCTACCCAAATGATTGCCGACTTTATGACATTGAAAGAAAACTTCAATCGTCTGTCTGGACTTAACTTAGTCTATTGTGGTGATGGGCGTAATAATGTTGCCAACAGCTTGATGATTACAAGTGCCATCTTAGGTGTCAATTATACAGTAGCTAGTCCTAAGGAATTATTCCCTGATTCAGACCTAGTTGAATTGGCTCAGTCCTACGCTAAGAAATCAGGTGCAACCATCACTCTGACAGAAGACATCAAGCAAGCAGTCACAAACGCAGATGCTATCTACACCGACGTCTGGGTCTCAATGGGAGAAGAAGCATTATTCGATCAGCGCATTAAGCAGTTAATGCCTTATCAAGTGACTCAAGAATTATTTGATTTAGCCAATGAAGATGCTATCTTCCTACATTGTCTACCTGCTTACCATGATACTTTGACTAATATAGGTCAAGAGATTGCAAGCAAATATAATATTACAGAGATGGAAGTGACTGATGAGGTCTTCCGCTCAGACTATGCTAAACAATTCGACCAAGGTGAGAATCGCCTTCACTCAATTAAAGCCATTATGGCAGCAACCAATGGTAACCTATTCATCAAACAATTAGATTAAATACATAACCCTATCAAAAGAAAGTAAACTTATCAGAATTTCAGCGAATCGGCGGTGGTGAAAGGCCGATACATATACTAAGTTGAATCGCACTTTTGAGGTAAGATATTAGAATTACTAAGTATCTTCGTTGGAATAACGTTAACATTCACTAAAGAAAGATTATGTCAAATAATCTTTGAATTAGAGTGGCACCACGAAGCACATTCGTCTCTATCAATGAGATGAGTGTGCTTTTTATATACATATTTTTAGGAGGAAAACATATGATTAATGTTAGTATTATTGGCGCGACAGGCTATACAGGTTCTGAATTGATGCGCTTATTGGTCAATCACCCTGAGGTAACCCTCAAACATCTAACTGCACGGAAATTAGCTGGACAGAAGATATCACATACTTTCCCTTTCCTCACATCTTTCTTAAAAGATAAGTGCTTTGTCACCTTAGATATAGAGCAAATTAAACAAGATAGCGATATCGTCTTTATTTGTCTACCTCACGGTCACGCAATGACCTTAGCTAAAGAATTAGGCGAGGATATTAAAATCATTGACCTTGGCGCTGATTTTCGGATAGAGGATTCAGATACTTATGAAGCTTTTTATAAATTTCCGCAAACAGCACCAGACTTATTAGCGAAAGCAGTGTATGGCCTAACGGAATACCATCGTGAGGCCATTAAAGAAGCTCAGCTGATTGCAAATCCAGGTTGCTTTGTTACCAATGCACTCTTAGCTCTTTCTCCTCTAGTTGAGTCTAATCTGATTGACTCTGAATCAATTATTATTGATAGCAAATCAGGAATCAGCGGTGCCGGTCGAAGTGCCAATGTAGATAATTTACTTAGTGAAGCAGGAAATAACTTCAAAGCATACAACCCACTCCAGCACCGTCATATCCCTGAAATCGAACAGGAGTTGTCACGCTTTGGCCAAACAGTGCAAATTCAATTCACTCCGCATCTATTACCTACAGAACGCGGCATATATTCAACTATCTATGTTCAACCAAGGAGTAATATAAGTGAAGAAGCATTACGCCAATTATATAAAGATAAATACGCCGAGGAAGCTTTTGTCCATCTATTGGATCCAGAGCAACTTCCTACAACCAAAGCGGTCCGTGGTTCCAACCATTGTCATATCCAAGTTAAGGTAGACCAACGAACAGGTCGCATCATTATCTTTTCAGTCATTGATAACCTAGTCAAAGGTGCTTCCGGCCAAGCTATTCAGAATATGAATGTGATGTTGGGATTGGATGAATCATTAGGCTTAAGTCAATCTGGCGTGATGCCATAATTTCTATACAAAGGAGAAGCATATGAAACAATTAGACAAAGGCATTCATGCTGTAGCCAATATACAATCGCAAGCCTTACATGCTGGCTTTAAAAGTGATGTCGCCCACAATGACCTGGCTTTAATTTATTTCCCCACTGGGGCTACTGTATCAGGTGTCTTTACCCAAAACTTAGTCAAAGCTTGGCCAGTTATTCACGGTCAAGCGAGTCTGAAGCATCATTCTAACTTCAAAGCGATTCTGATTAATAGTGGCAATGCCAATGCTTGTAATGGTCCAGATGGTGAGAAAACGATGCATCAAGCCATTCAAGAATTAGCAGATTTATGCGCGATTAAACCGTCAGAGATACTGATGAGTTCTACGGGGGTCATCGGTGCACCTCTTGATTTCTTTCCTTTTAAAAAGGCACTACCAACATTAGTGAATTCCTTGCAGTCAGAGTCTAGTCAAGCGGTCAGTGAATCGATTATGACTACCGATACTGTCGCAAAAGAAACTGCTTATTCATTGGAGATTGATGGACAGACTGTTCACATCGGCGCAATGGCTAAAGGCTCAGGCATGATTCATCCTAATTTGGGCACTATGTTAGCTTATATTGTTACCGATATCGCCTGTGATCAAGTGACACTCAACCAACTATTAAAGAATACGGTAGACGTATCTTTCAATAGCATGACTGTTGATGGCGATACTAGTACCAATGATACAGTCTTACTTTGTGCAACAGGGGAAAACTCAATTGACTTAACAGACCACAATCTTGCAACAATCCAATCCCTTATAACAAAAGTCAGCCAAGACTTAGCTCAAATGATTGCCAGAGACGGAGAAGGTGCTTCGAAATTCATTACAATAACTGTAGGTGGGGCTCAATCAACAGAAGATGCCAAAGCAGTCGCTAAGTCCCTGGCCACTTCCAACCTCCTGAAGGCAGCACTTTTTGGGCAAGACCCTAACTGGGGTCGCGCCCTATCAGCCATTGGTAATAGTGGCGTTGAAACTCTTGATCCATGGCTGATCGATATCATATTTAAATCTGACATCGGTTCTATTCAACCGTGCCGTAACGGCGCTTATCATCCCTTTGATCCTCAATTTGCCCAAAAGATTCTCACTGCCACTGATATTGAAATGATTGTCGAACTCAACCAAGGCACAAGTCAAGCTACTGTTTGGACTTGTGATTTAACGCATGATTATATTGAAATTAATGCTGACTACCACACTTAGGAGTGATTGAATGAATTATACAGAAAAGATAAACGTTCTCATTGAGGCTCTACCCTACGTCAATCGCTTTAGAAAACATATCATCGTCATCAAGTACGGTGGTAATGCCATGATTAATGCCGACTTAAGACACTCGGTCATGCAAGATATTCTTATGATGAAGTCGGTTGGTATGATCCCCATTGTCGTTCACGGTGGTGGTCCCTTCATCTCACAGATGTTAGATAATTTATCCATTGAAAGTCACTTTGTGGATGGACTCCGCTCTACCAGTGAGGAAGCCATGAAGGTGGCAGAGATGGTCTTATCAGGCTCAGTTAATAATGATATTGTACGAACTTTCAACCATTTAGGAGGAAATGCGATTGGCTTATCGGGTTTAGATGACCACCTTATTACTGTCACTAAAAAGAAAGTGATTGATCCAAATTCTGAGACTCAAGTTGATTTGGGCTACGTAGGTAATGTCGAATCAGTCAACACCTCATTATTAACCAACCTTATCCAGGCAGATTATGTCCCAATTATCTCATCAGTGGGAATTGGTAGTGACGGTCATAGTTATAATATCAATGCAGATGAGGTTGCAAGCGCTGTGGCCATTGCCTTAGGTGCCAGCAAGTTAATATTTTTAACTAACACCCCGGGACTCTTAGCTGATAGCCAAGACCCTGACAGTCTTATTTCTAAACTAAGTATTGACGAAGCCAATCAACTCATTGAGAACAAAGTTATTACTGAAGGCATGATACCTAAGATAAATTGTTGCATAGAGGCTATAACTAACGGAGTTGATAAAGCTCATATCATTGATGGTCGTATGAGTCATTCCCTTCTGCTAGAATTATTCTTCGACATGGGAATTGGAACGATGTTAGCTCACAGTAATAACGATAATAAGGAGGTTTAATATCATGGAAAAACACAACTGGCCACAACGTGGCGAAGCCGTACTTATGAATACATTCAAACGCGATGGAAAGGTAATGGTCTCTGGTCAAGGTAGTTTTCTGACTGATGCAGAGGGCCGAACTTACCTTGACTTTATCTCAGGTATCGCCGTCAACTCACTCGGCCACTCCAATGAGAAATTAGTAGAAACACTGGTCAATCAAGGTCAACAACTCATTCATAGTTCCAACTTATTTTGGAATACTCCTTCTATTCAACTGGCTGAGAAACTAACAAAACTCTCTGGCTTAGGTAAAGTATTCTTTGCCAATTCAGGAGCTGAAGCCAATGAAGGTGCCATCAAGCTTGCTCGGAAGTGGGGGCGAGAAGTTAAAGGCCCTAATGCAACAACCATTGTTACAATGAAGCAATCCTTTCACGGTCGAACTATGGCAACATTGGCAGCCACGGGTCAAGAGGCTATGCATAAAGATTATGCACCGAACTTACCTGGCTTTGACTATGTGACTTTCAATGATATTGACCAATTGAAGGCAACAATTACACCCCAGACTTGTGCCGTACTTATCGAAGTTATTCAAGGTGAAGGTGGTGTCAATACGCTCTCTGAGGACTTCGTCCAAGCCATTAATGAGATCCAACAAGAAAAGCAAGTTCTAGTTATCATTGACGAAGTCCAAACAGGAATTGGACGAACAGGAAGCTACTTTGCCTATGAACAATTCGATTTAGACCCTGACATCATAACTCTTGCTAAAGGTCTGGGTGGAGGTTTTCCTATTGGCGCCTTCCTCGCCAAAGATGACTTAGCTACGCACTTCCAAGTGGGTGATCATGGCACGACATTCGGAGGCAATCCACTAGCAACTTCCTGTGCTAATACTGTCTTAGACACCATAAATGAAGACAACTTACTAAATAATATCAACCAACGCCACAAACAATTGGTTGAAGGGCTACAAGTATTACAAGCTAAGCATCCCACGATTAGTTCCATTAAAGGTCGCGGTCTATTAATTGGTATTCAATTTGACCAGGCTGTAGATGACATCATTAATGATTGTTTCGACCAAGGCTTATTAGTGATTAGCGCCAAGGGAAATGTTATTCGTTTCCTGCCGCCGTTGAATGTCTCAGAAGAAGAAATCAGCCAGGCGCTAGATATTTTTGGGGCGGTTCTCTCAACGCAATAACTTCAGGCTATAAGCTGTATTTTTCACTTGTTTTGGGATATTTACATCTTTTGTTTCAATCATTCAATTCATTCTTTTCAAAGTAAAAAACACTCAACAGTTTGGTAAATGACCAAATAATTGTTGAGTGTTTCTAATTTAAGTCCGTAAAAAGCTTGTCTCATTAAACAAATGATAATTCAGATAGCTTTACTATCTTAGCTTGCTCTTTCTCATAGAGAGCTATTTCATCCACACCATACTGCTGCAATAACTTTTTCAAATCATTAAAGGCCAGCATATAATCACTCGCAAGATGCGCGTCTGAACCTAGGGTGAATAACTTCCCACCTAAGGATAAGTAAAGGGGGATTGCCCATTTGTATAAGTCTAAGTTTTTATACTTTACGATGCTTTTACTATTTAATTCAAAAGCAATCTCATGCTTAATAATTTGCTGGAAAATCTCAGTGATTTTCTCAGTGTATCGTTCTTGAATGGTCTCTAAACTGGCATCATGCACTCTAAAGCCATAATCAAAGTGAGTCATAATTTGAACATCGGTCATATGAGTTACAGCTTCTAATAATTGATCGACATATTGATCCATCATTTGCTCGCTGGACTCTACCTTTGCATTTGTTTCCTTTGTGTCCATATAATCATAGATGCGATTATGGTGACAACTTAAGAGTTTAATATCAAAATCATAGCTAGATAATATCTCATTGAGGCGATCCTCTTGACCAGGAACATAACCTACTTCCACACCTAATAATAAGTCTACATCGTTCTTTTCTTTCATTTCCTGTTGCCAAATAACGGCTTGCTCAAAGTCGGGAATATCATCGTGCCCACCATTCACTGGATTGTCTAAGTCTAGATGTTCCGTGAAGGTTAATTTTTCTAGCCCTAAAGCTAAGTAATTATCTATGCTTTCTTCGCTGTCAAAAGATAAGTGTGTATGACAATGTTGATCATAAAAATTCATGTTCTCCCTCCTTACCACTCATTAATTTCTGAACGAATGGAGTAGTGTTGCTTTTGTCCATGACGCTCACCCAACTTTGCCTCTACCTCAGCAAGGCTAACACCTTGCTGCTGAAGCAATACTAATAAGTGGTAGGCAAGGTCACTGGCTTCATTAATTAATTCTTCTTTATCATTATTTTTAGCCGCAATAATTACTTCAGTCATTTCTTCACCGCATTTTTTGATGATTTTATCCTGGCCCTCATCAATTAGATATTTAGTGTAAGAACCTTCTTGCGGGTGTTTAATCTTTTCTGAAACTGTCTGCTCTAAGACAGAAAGGTTAAAATGACCTTCACCGAAGCAACTTGTCTGACCTGTATGGCAAGTTGGCCCTAGAGGATCAACTTGAAGCAAGATTGTATCTTGATCGCAATCTAATGCAATGTCTACAACCTTCTGCACATTACCACTCTCTTCACCCTTTTTCCAGAGGCGCTCTTTGGAACGAGAATAGAACCATGCCACACCTTCTTCACGAGTCTTATCAAAGGATTCTCGGTTCATATAACCAAGCATTAAGACTTGCCCAGTCTGGTGATGTTGTAATATTGCAGGGACTAGGCCACCTGCCTTTTCAAAATCAATTTTAGTCAATGTCTACCTCAATCCCTTCTACACTAATCGCTTCTTTCAGTTCTTTAATTGTCACTTCACCTTGGTGGAAGATAGAAGCGGCTAACCCTGCGTCTACCGCTGATTCTTTGAATAAATCAATAAAATGTTGGCTATTCCCAGCACCTCCACTTGCAATAATTGGAATATCTACCAATTCTGCTGCTTGCTTTAGAAATGGTATATCAAAGCCTCCTCTGACACCATCATGGTCAATACTTGTAATCAATAACCCGCCAGCACCACGGTATTGGCATTCTTGGATCCACTCAAAGGCGGGGACTGGTTCTTGGTGTTGACCTGCTTGTGTATAAACAAAGTAATCCTCCTGCTCATCATCATAAGCCACATCTACTGCAATTGTAATTGCTTCTGATCCAAAAGCTTCAGAAGCTTGATTAATCAAATCAGGATTCTTTACAGCAGCTGAATTGATTCCTACGCCACTCGCGCCAGCTTTTAAGACCGCCTCGATGTCATTAAGACTGGCTATCCCACCACCTACGGTTAAAGGAATAGAAATCTTCGCTACGATAGCTTCAATCATCTGAGTCCGTAATTCGTGGCCATCCAAGGTCTTAGTAATATCTAAGACCACTAAACCATCGGCTCCTTCTTGATCGTATTGTTCAGCAAATTCAACCGGGTCACCTAATTCTTTGACATTCACAAAGTTGACACCCTTAACTAACTTGCCGTCTCTTGTATCTAAGCATGGAATTATTTTCTTCATATTAACTCAATCCTTTCCAGAATGAATCATTCTGAGCAGCTTTTCCGACAATTGCTTCTGTTATCCCTGCCGCTTCCAATTGCTTTAAATCAGCTTGACTGCGGACGCCCCCGCTTGCAACAACCAAGTGGCGGGTTGAGTCATTTAGCTGAGCCGTACGATTCACATTAGGGCCTTGCTCCATTCCATCCTTGTTAATATCCGTATAGATAATTCCAGCTAGATTCAACGACTCAATTTCTTTAACATATTCTTCAATCTGGCGCTGACTATTTTCTTTCCATCCATTCACATAGATATCCTCACCCCGCGCATCAATCCCAACAAAAATCCGTCCAGGATACTTTTCGGCTACGTCAATTAGCCAGGGAACATCTAAGATGGCTCGCGAGCCTAATATAAAGTAATCGATACCTAGGTCGTCATAGAGTTCAATCGTTTCAAGTGATCTTAAGCCGCCCCCTAATTCAAGCGGAATATTAGTTAATTTCTTTATTTGTCCAATCAATGGCGCTTCCACTGACTCTTGTTCTGCTGCTCCTATCAAATCCACGACATGAATCCGGGATACTTGTGGGAATTGGCTATAATACATGACAGCTTCTTGTGGCGTTTTTGGCATGATAATCTTCTCATCATAATCTCCTTGTGAC
Organism: Ruoffia sp. FAM 24228; assembly: GCF_045528575.1. Classification (NCBI taxonomy): domain Bacteria; kingdom Bacillati; phylum Bacillota; class Bacilli; order Lactobacillales; family Aerococcaceae; genus Ruoffia; species Ruoffia sp. FAM 24228. The sequence continues at coordinate 10,198 of NZ_JBGQQZ010000048.1, read as the reverse complement.
AGTCGTACACTTTGTCCATCAATTAAGTCAATAGCAGGAATAATTTTCATTGTTTTCTTCTCCTTTATGCAATAAGTCCTTTAGATGATGGTACGCCACCCTCAGTCTCTGTTAAAGCAATACTTAAGGCTCTGGCAAAGCCCTTGAATATCGCTTCAATCTCATGGTGAGTATTGCCACCCTTCAATAAATCTATATGTAATGTCATTCGTGCATTCATAGCTATCGCATTGAAAAATTCTTCCACTAATTCTGTATCAAAAGAACCTACCTTCCCTTTTGAAAAGTCAGCATTAAAATTCAAGTGCGGACGACCTGATAAGTCTAAGACAATACGTGCCAAGGATTCGTCCATAGGCAAGTAGAATGAGCCATAGCGCTGATAACTATTAAGGGATTGGTAGAAGTCTCGAATCGCTTCCCCGAGTAAAATCCCAATATCTTCAACCGTGTGATGGTCATCCACGTCCGTATCTCCTTGAGCCCCTACCCCAATATAGAGTCCAGAATGAAACTTGAATAAAGTTAACATATGGTTAAAGAATCCTACTCCTGTCTCAATACCCATGTCTACATCGTTGCTTCCAAGAGTTTGGGCAAGTTCTAACTTAATCTGAGTTTCCAATGTTTGTCGGTCTTTTTTAATCAATTTGTTTCCTCCAAGTCTTTAATAAGTCTTCAAATTCGTCGTATTTATCTATATCTAAGATTGAATAACGAACAACATCTTTTAAGTGATCTGCATCATATGTTCTACCTACAAAGCCATTTTCACTCAAATATTCTCCAAGATCACGTGCATATTTTCCATAAGTCATAATAAAATTACTTTGAGTAGGCTTTACCTTGATGACATCGTCCACTAAGGTAAGCGCCTGAATGAGCTTCAATTGACATTCTTTTTGATAAGCTACCCATGCATCCAATTGTTCCTTATTAGAGAACATGGCATTGGCCACATTCAAAGCTAAGTTACTAACAGGATAAGGATGATTAATATCAATTAACTTCGCGAAGGTTTCTCCCTTAGCAATAGCAATACCAATTCTCAGTCCTGCCATAGCATATATCTTACTGAGTGTGCGAATGATAATAACATTATCATTTGATGGTCTATGATAATCGTCACCAAACTCCACATAAGCCTCATCAATAACGAAATATCCTCCTATACTTTCCATCTCATCTGCGATAGCTTGCAGAAATTCATAACTAAATTGCTTACCCGTTGGGTTTTGTGGATTCGACACTAAAAGTAATGACGGTCGAAGTTTTTGAATCTCTTCTAAGACCTTTTCTAAGTCAAAGTCAAAGTTCTCGTCACTCTCCACTTTCCAAAAGGGGCGATTAATTTGTCGAGCGTAATCTTCATACATAAAGAAGTCGGGACTAATAGTCAAGACACCCTCTTGCCCGAATTGAATCATCAGCTTCTGCAACCACTCATCCGCTCCATTAGCTAATTCAATCTGATTAAGATCCAATTGATTATAGCTAGCATATAATTCTTTAAAGCGAGTGGACTCTTTTTCAGGGTATTCATGAAAGGCAGTTTGAGTAACTACTTCTATTAATTGCTCATCATTGAGAGGCCTTTTAGGACTAATATTACGGTTCATAAATACTGTCATAAACTTTCCCTCCTAATCGATACAGATCTTTGGTGCGCAAATAATCCTTCGCTCTGTGCAATCTTCTCAGCCGCAGGAGCTATCTGATTATAAGTAGCTTCATTAATACTAATAATGGCGTGACTTGTTCTGAAATCATTGGCATTAAGTCCATGACTAAAGCGAGCATTACGATTGGTTGGTAGAACATGGGACGGTCCCGCTACGTAATCTCCAATAGCTTCCATAGAATAGAAGCCTTTGAAGACTGCACCCGCATAATTTATAGCATCAACTATGCTATCTTGATCCTTATGTTGAATTGATACGTGTTCAGCCCCGATATAATCAATCACTTCTAATAACTTATCGCGACTGTCAACAATGGCAAAGTGATTATTGGCCAACGTTGCTTTAATAATATCCTCACGCACTTGGCTTTCTACTAGTTCCTCCATTCGTTCTTCGATTCTATCCACATATTCTTGTGACTCACTCAGTAGAAAAGTGCGAGCATTAGCGTCGTGCTCAGCTTGGGAAAATAAATCATAGACAACAGCATCAACAGGTGTTGATTCATCTACATATAATAAAATCTCGCTTGGACCTGCGATACTATCAATTCCGACATCCCCGAAGACTTGTCTCTTGGCCATTGCTACATAAGCATTCCCTGGCCCACAAATTTTATCGACCTTAGGAATGGATTCAGTTCCATAGGCCAGCGCTGCAATGGCTTGAGCCCCTCCAACCGTGAACACATAATCAGTCACACCACATAGATAAAGTGCCGCAAAAGTGATATTGTTCGGTTGAAAGACAGGTGTCGTAACAATAATATCTTTAACTCCAGCTACTAAAGCTGGCACAATTGTCATCAACACACTTGATGGATAGAGTGCTGTGCCACCAGGAACATAAATACCTACTCGCTCAAGAGGACGATAGACGTAACTTAACTCATCATCTTGGTGGTCTTTATACAGTATCTTTGTCTCATAATCTTCAATGCGTTGCTTAGTTAGCTTCAATGCTTGTTGTAAGTCAGGCTCTAAAGCATCCCAACTTGCTTTCAATAAAGCTGGGTCAACTCTTAAATCGTCTAAGTCTTGTTGATCAAACTCCTTAGTTAAGGAGTACAATGCCTGGTCGCCGTCTACTTTAACTTTGTCAATAATTGCTTGCACAGCAATCATCTGATCGACATTGGAGCTTTTAGTTTTTATTTTATTTTGCTTAATAAATTTATTAGCATCCAACTATATCACCCCAATCTCTTTAATAAATCGATAGATCGCTTCGTCCTTAATATAAAAGGACTGCTTGTTAGCAATCAGTCGCGCTTGAATATTCATGATAGTACTGTATTCCACCAAGTTATTCTCCTTTAAGGTAGTCCCCGTCTGAACAATATCCACCATGGCATCCGCTAAACCTAAGATGGACGCTAATTCCACCGATCCGTGAAGATGAATAAGCTCAACATCTTGCCTTTGTTTGTTAAAGTACTGGCGCGTAATATTAGTGAAAGTAGTTGCTACTACTTTAAACTCATGTTGATTAAGATTAGGCGAACTGGCAATTGCTAAACGACACTGACCAAAAGGCAACTTAGACACATTCAACACATCAAAAAAATTCTCCGTAATAATATCTTGCCCAACAATCCCCAAATCAGCAATCCCCTGCTCTACGTAAGTAGGCACATCAGATCCTTTAGCAAAGATAAACTTTACATCGCCAACAATCTTATATAAGTATCGCCCGTTCTCTTGCAGTGGACTCGCATAGTGGTTTAACCCCTTAGTACTTAAAAACTTTATAAAATCTTTGAAGAGACGACCTTTAGATAAAGCAACTGTAATCATAATAACCCTCCCGTTGATAAGTTAATCCCTATTCCAAAGGCACCTTCCGCATACTGACCACCAGAAAGGATGGGCGTATTACTAGTTAAAAAGGCTTGAAAATAAAACCCATTATAATATAACTGTGATGAACGGAAAGATAAGTCTAAAACAAATCGGGTCTGTGAACTTGGCAACTTGACTTTAAGACGGTGAATAATTTGCATAGGTTCACTCTCGCCAAACTGCTCATCAATACGATCGAACTGCTGACTAACAGGGAGAATCATCAATTGATAGAAAGGATGGTCTTCACCCAACATGTCTCGCATAGCTGATAAGTTCTTATCAATCACATAAGATTTAACTTGATCTGGTAAATCATACAATTCAATATACATATCTAATAAAACGTCATTATTGACTACTAAAATTGTAAAGGGTGACTCACTTATCTTTTCAACAAAGTTAATATGCAACTCAATACTCTCAATAATATCTGTCACAGATGGTTGGAATAGCTCTACGCCCGCTTGATACTGTGTATTAAACTGCCTTAATACAGGACCAAAATAACCAAATTTTTGCTGCGATAATTGAAAGGTATTATTATAATTCAAAATACTTCGCGTCCAATCACTACGCATTGCGAATAATTGATGGTTCCGTTCAAAAACAATACTATCCGGATGATAGTTTTTATTTTCCATCTTGAATGGTTCCACCATATTCAAATCAATCAACTCATACCCCGCTTCATCAATAAGTTGTAAATAGTCATTCGCTAAGCTAATTCGTTTTAAAATCGATGTATTCCCCATTAGAAACCTCACTTTCTATTCACTTCATATAAAAAACCTTTCAACCCTAAAAAAGGATTGAAAGGACGTTTCACAACGCGGTGCCACCTTCGTTTACAGGTATTTCACAACACCTATCTCTGACAGTAATCACTGACTACTGAAGCGATAACGGGGCTACCGGATTTCCATTCATCTGCCGTAGAGCTGTGTCATGATAACTATCATATGTTTACTTCTCACCAACTAGTAAACTCTCTTTAATATGATCCAGTTATCATTTGTCTCTAGATACATTTTAAATTATAAAGCTAAAAAAGACGCCCTAAAATCCATGTTGGATTAAAGGACGTCGCGACGTGATTCCACCTTTTGTTCACTATAATCTCGCAATTATAGCCTCAAGGAGTATAAATACTCCAGCGATAACGGGACTACCGGGTGCTAACCACTCTTCAAGGGTGTGTCTAACTAGTCTATGATGCTTTGCTTCTCAGCTAACCGCAAATTCTCTGTCGTCACTTTCACTAGTCTTTGTCCTTGCATATATCACCTTATTTTAATCTATCTTATCTAATTTTAATAATACAGTCAAGTTTATTTGTCTTATTTCATATTTTTGTGAGTGTCTAATTTATTAAAATGTTCGAGTCCAGAATTATTAACATCTCAATTATTAAATAAAGACGTAAATACAAGAAGTTTCTAAGCTCGCATTTACGCCTTTATTATTTCCTACTATTCTCTAATAAATTTCTGATCCGATTCAGGCACACCGTCTTCATCACTCACATAGCGTTCAACCTTCATGGTGAGATCGTATTTTTCGCGCAAGTCTTTAATTTCTTGCATCATTGAAGAGGCGTGATGTCGGTCAATGGCTGCTTGATCGGTCCAACTATCAATTAATAGAATGGTCGTTTCGTCCTCTAATGGCGCAAAGTATTCATACTTTAAATTCCCTTCAGCGCTTCGGATTCTTTCAACGACGCCTTTTGACATCATCTCTTTCGCAAATTTTAAAGCATTGCCTTCCTTGCCTGTGTAATAAATATTAATTGTAATTGTCATGCAACTTTATCCTTCTTGTGCAATATCTTGTATTAGTGGTTTCAGCCAGTCTTCGAGATTGTTTAATTCAAAGCCTTCAGCTTCAATCTTATCTGAACGCAAATATTGGTCATGAACGGTGCTAAATGGCGATTCATGTGACCGGTCATTCGTATACTCAACCTTTACTTCTTTTCCAGTCATCTCTTCTAATCAAGCTATAAAAGTTTCGACAGTAATTGCGTTGCGTGAACTAATATTATAAATGCCTTCTTTTTGATTCTCAATCGCCCACACAATCGACTCTGCTGCTTTCGTTCCTTTGACATAATTTACTTTAATTTCTGGATCCGTAAAGTATACAACTTCGTCATTCATTACTTTCTCAACATAAAAGTGCAGTCGCTCAGTATAATCATCTAAATCTAGGACAATTGGGAAGCGAAATGCTGTGAGCTTGAACGGTGCTTCAGTAAATAATACTTGTTCAACTTGCCTTTTCCCTTCGCCATAATTTACTTCGATATTTGGGTTAATATGATAAGTTAAAGGATCAAAGTCCGCTTCAGTGTAGCCATCAATATCCCCACTGTAAACCGCCATAGACGAAGTAAAGTAAAGATGATCAATAGAACCCTTGAATTTATCCATAATAATTCGTGCATCATCTGCCGTATAACAAATATTGTCAAAGACTGCGTCCCATTGCTGGTCCGTCACTTCAGTCCATCCTTCGTGGCTCGCATCGCGCGCATCTAAAGTAATGTGCATAGCTTTTCCTTCAAAGGGATTTGGTTTATTTCCACGTGTTGCAATCGTCACGTCATGACCGTTATCTAATAATTGTTGTACTGCCTTCATTCCAAAGAAATTGGTTCCACCTAATACTAATAATTTCATTTTGTACCTGCCTTCTTTAATTTTCCATTAGTTTTTGATAAATCTTTTCGTATGTTTTTCCATTTCGAACAGTCATTTGCTTATAAAATGGAGACTTCACTAAGTATCTTGCATACGCCGTCTTTTTGTAATTGGCTTCGTCGTATTTCCCCCAATAAACTGCTAACTCACCAAAATGAATTTCTTCATTCCCTAAACTCATACTTGCTACTTCTTCTTTAAAAGCGTCTCGGTCTACAGCTTCTGTATAAAATAAAACATCTCGACGAGCAAATTCCTCATTCCACCACGCCGGTAAATTTAAGTAATCTGCTTTGTAAGCTTCAGCGCTAATAATAATTGAAAGTAAATCAAAATCATATGACTCTTTTAAATGAGTTTGAACTTTTTCTCTAATCGAATTGATATCTTCCTCACTATTAAAGAAAAGATTACCGCTATTGATATAGGAAGTCACTTCGGTAAATCCAAGCGCTTCTAGTTTTTCCCTAAGTTCCGCCATCACCACTCGATTCTTACCACCGACATTAATTCCTCTGAGTAAAAGTACATAGCGCATAGTTTGGACTCCTTACTACATAATTTTTTTAATAAATTTTAGAGCCCAATCTTTATAGGGCGGGTAGCGTAATTTAATATCAAACAAGTCAGTCTTCTCGATGACGCTTTTTGGATGTGAGAAGGTTTCGAGACTATATTTGCCGTGATATTGCCCCATCCCACTCGCACCAACTCCACCAAATGGGAGATTGTAATTACTTTGATGAATCAGCGTGTCATTTATCGCTGCGCCACCAAAAGATAGATTTTTTATTATATACTCTTTCAAAGCTTTATCCTGCGTAAATAAATATAAAGCAAGCGGTTTGTCTTTCGAACGAATAAATTCTACTGCTTGACTCACTTCTCTATAAGTTAATATCGGTAATATCGGACCAAAGATCTCTTCTTGCATTAATTCTGTATCGAGTTCCGGTTCCAAGACTAACGTGGGTTCAATAGTTAGCATCTCTTTATTACTGCCTCCGCCATAAATAACACTTTGATTTTTCATTAATTTCTTCACACGCTTGAAGTGTCTTTTATTAATCATCTTAGAATAATCTGAATTCTCTAAAGGTTTCTTCGTGTAATATTCTTCAATGACTTCAATTAGGGCGCTGATCAAGTCATCACGAATCACTTCATCAACGAGAAGGTAATCGGGCGCGATGCAAGTCTGACCAGCATTGGTAAATTTCCCCCAAACAATCCGTTGGGCTGCATGCTTGATATTGGTGTCTTTTGCAACAATAACTGGACTTTTCCCACCTAGTTCTAGAGTTACTGGCGTTAAAGTCTGACTCGCTGTCTCCATAATTGCTTTTCCAACTTGAGTACTACCAGTAAAGAAACAATAATCGACGCCTTCTTTTAGCAATTGCTGAGATACTTTTCCATCACCTTGCTCAACTGCAACATATTCACGTGCGAACACTGATTCAATAATTTGTTGAATTACCCTAGCTGTATATGGTGCCAATTCGGAAGGCTTTAATACGACACAATTCCCTGCCGTAATCGCCCCAACAAGTGGTACGAAACTTAACTGAATAGGAAAATTCCATGGTGCAATAATTAAGACACGCCCATATGGTTCTTGATATATGTGGCTTTTAGAATAAAAATGCGCCAGAGACGTTGGAACGCGTTTGGGTTTAGCCCAATCTTTTACATGTTTAATCATATAATCAATTTCACTATAGACCGAGCCTAACTCTGTCACATAACTTTCAAAGACGGGTTTATTTAAATCCTTTTTCAGCGCATCATAAATCAAAACATCATGCGCCTTAATTGCCTCTTTTAATCGTTTTAATTGTCTAATTCTAAATTTCACATCCAAGGTTATGCCACTTCTTAAAAACATTTCTTGTTCTGCTTTAACTTGCATCATGAAACGCCCCTTTCAGTTAAAAGTATATCATTGACCGCAATTAACCTCCAAACATGTGAATGGATTGTTTGAAAATAAATAAAAACCCTTCTAGAGATCTTGCCTGGAAAAAGATTTATCAAAATAATTTCGTTAATGGCAGCTTGTTCATCATGGTAATAGAGTATATTGACTACTTTAATCGCATAATCTGAAGAGACTATCGCGTCTCCTTGCATATGTCCGGTTGCCACGACTTGAGCAAAGACTCTGACTGAAAACTTGCTGATGTCATTAATGGACTGTTGGCCTAGCTTGTTAGCGAGAAAGCCTGTCTGACACAGTTGATGCGCACTTTACTTGCTTCTGTGATGATACTGTCTTTTAAACTCTCATCTTCGATATCAATGTATTCGAGAACGTTCCGGGCATTTTGGCTGGCCCATGTTGCTAAAGATTTTTGAGGTATTGTATCGAGTAATTCCTCTAACTCAAGTCTTAAGTCAGCTGAGTCTTGAATTTTTATCTTGTATTTTTAGGGAGTTCGACCTGACCGTCTATGTATAGCTACCTCTCCCGGCCATTCCAGGCGTAAGCTTGAGGATCCATAGACATCTTTCTTTTCTGATAACTTTCTTGTTTTCTATAGACGTCTAAGTCCTTGATACCTTGTCTAGAAGGAAATGACAACAATACACCTAAATCTACTTAGATTATGACCGAAATAACCTGAGTCCATGAATGAAATCGGTATGTCTCTAATTGTCCACGTTCATAGGATCATTATATAACCCTAATCTAGTACTCGATTTGAATTCGAACGCATGTTTAATTAAATTATCAATAATAAAACCGGCAAGTCAGTTTTTCCTAACTTGCCAGTAATACAACGGTCTCTCAATTAGAGTTATTTAATTCCTTTACCACCTTTTATAATTAGTGATGGATAATCTGACATGCCTGTAATGATTGGTTTTGCTTTTGTAATTAGCTCTTTAAATACATCTAGTGACAAGGAATTCTGGTGGGCTTCTTCATCTTCCCAGACCTCATAAATATACACTTTATTTGCATCTTCTGGATCAATGCCGACACTGTATATATAACAGTTCTCAACATTTTCCATTTCACTTGCTGCTTCTAACAAGTAAGTTAAAAGTTCTTCACGCTTGCCGTCCGCTGCCGATATACTTCCATTTACACTGTATAATTCCATCTTTATACTCCTTATTCATTGCTTTTATGACCGTTTGACTGACTTTTGACCTTTGCACTTTTATTTTATTACTCATGACCCTCTTATGCAAACATATGCTATAATAAATGCATAAAAAATACTTAAGGAGTTTACTATATGAAAAAGAAGTCCTCATTCATTCTTAGTTTCATCACTTGTCTGTTCCTAATTTCAATTCAAATGCCCGACGCTCAAGCTGCTACGACTGTAGATGGCGCTAACTATGCGCCTTATTATTTCCATGATGTTTATAATCATGTCGCTGATTTTATGGAGTTTGATGATTACGAAGTGACTCGCAATTACCCGGCGGACGAAGCGAAGATTTATCAATTTAATTTTGATAATAACGCAACAAATACCGTCTATGTTTACCAAATTCAAGAGGATGGCATTTATGAATTAGCCTACTTCCCACATGAAAATCCTACGGTTGATTACAGAAATCATTCCGATTCAACTGATTCATATCAATCCCTTATTTTACCGAGAAGTTTAACTACTGGCGAAGTTTTTTATCAAGGTTATAATCAAGATGAACCAGTCTTAGTTGTTGATATTTTAGATTCGTTTACGCATTTAGATACCGCTTATCAAAACGTGGTCGTCTTAGAGAAGAAGATTGATAACTATACTTACATCACTTACTTAGCACCGCACACAGGAATAATACTAGAAAATAAAGTCAGTGATGATGGCCAATTCAATATTACAGGTTCTATAATTAATCGTGTTGGTGAGTTCTAAAAACTCACTGGTACGTTTTTTTGTATATCAATAGAAAAAGGTCAGTAGATTCCCTTATAATTAAGTCGACCAAAACCAATCAAAGGAGAATC
>NZ_JBGQQZ010000047.1:0-19689 GCF_045528575.1 Ruoffia sp. FAM 24228 | reverse complement strand
TAGGCTACAAAGCTTGTCAACAGGGTATTGAGACTCGATTTTGGCGAGTTAGTGACCTTGTCTTAGAACTTGAACGAGCATGGAAAAACAATCAATTAGAGCGGTTTAAAAAACGATTTAATCGAGTGCAGTTGGTTATATTAGATGAAATGGGTTACGTCCCATTTAACAAGAATGGTTCTGAATTACTCTTTCAATTAATTAGTGATTGGTATGAAACTAAAAGTGTTGTAATTACTTCAAACCTTGAGTTTAGTAGCTGGAACAAGGTCTTTATTGATCCGCGCCTTACTTCAGCTCTTGTTGATCGCTTAATTCATCACGCACACATATTAACTTTTACTGGAGAGAGTTTTCGTTTGAAAAATGCATTATCAAAAAAAGAATAATTAAAAGGAAAAAATTGGATGGCTATATTGTGTACTTTTCGTTGCAATACTATGTACTTCAAATTTGCAAAACACAGCAGTGTTTAAAAGAGTGTTTAAAGTGATTAAAGTGTTTAACCAGTGTATTGAATACCTTCGATATCTAACAATTTCATCTTTACATTAATCCCACCATTATAGCCTGTTAACGAACCATTCTTTCCGATGATACGGTGACACGGAATAATAATAGAAATTGGATTTTGGCCAACAGCGCCTCCAACTGCACGAACTGCTTTAGGATTGTTTATATTTTCAGCCAACGCTCCATAATGAATAGTTCGACCGTAAGGAACATCAAGTAATGCTTTCCAAATTGACTGCTGAAAAGGTGTTCCATTTTGGATGTCTAACACTAAATCAAACTCATTACGTGATCCTTGTGTGTATTCTTGAAGTTGTTTAATCGATTCTGCATTTATAGATTCATCTTCTTGGATAGTAAACCCCTTAAATAGCTTTTCCAAAATCGTTATATCTCCATCGTCTGGACTTACGTAAGCTAAGCCCTTTTCTGTTGAAGCAATCGTATATAACCGATTGAATACCGTATGAAAAGTGTAGTACAAAGTTGGGCTCAAGGTAAACTTCCTTTCTATATAATAACCATTTTATTTGTATCTCTATTATAACTCTTTAAGAATCATATTGAAATGAATGATAATTCATACCAGTCTATGTTAAAATAGTGATTAAAAGGAAATTTCTCCTTAGATATCATTGCATAGAACTAGCATTTAAGTTAAAGTATACATGTCGTGAAACATAGGTTTGTTTCACAAAAGGACTTATTTAAAAGGAGACGGTTATGACAGTCGAAGAATTTATCCAAGCCCTGAATGAAAAGGGCAGTCAATTAACTGAACAACAGATTAATCAGTTTGAACAGTATTACCACCTGTTAGTCGAGTGGAATAATAAGATTAACTTAACGGCAATTACTGAAAAGCCAGATGTGTATTTAAAGCATTTCTATGATTCATTAATGCCCTTATGGATGGCACCTGATTATTTTAAAGAGAATGCTACTTTATGTGATGTTGGCGCAGGGGCCGGCTTTCCAAGTATTCCAATGAAAATTGTACGCCCTGATTTAGACATTACAATTGTAGATTCATTGAACAAACGTATAACATTTTTAAACCTTTTAGCAGAGGAATTGAACTTAACAGGCGTTAAGGCTGTTCATGGTCGTGCAGAAGAAGTTGGACAAGACAAAGCCCACCGCGAACAATTCGATATCGTCACAGCAAGAGCTGTAGCAGCTTTAAACGTCTTAAGCGAATTGTGTTTACCATTAGCAAAAAAAGGTGGCTACTTCATTGCTCTGAAAGCACAAAGAGCTGACGAAGAAATCGTTAAAGCGAAAAAGGCTATCGCAACGCTTGGAGCGAAGTTTGAAGAGCAAATTAGCGAGATGTTACCCATTGAAGATAGTGAGCGTGAAATCTTAGTGATTCGCAAAACTTTAGAAACACCGAAGAAATATCCAAGACGTCCTGGTAAACCAGCCAAACAACCGTTATAACAAGGAGGAGATCGCATGAGTAAAATGATTGCAGTCGGTAATCAAAAGGGTGGTGTTGGTAAAACCACCACAACAGTTAACCTAGGAGCTGCTTTAGCAACTTTAGGTAAAAAAGTATTAATCATTGATTCTGATTCGCAAGGAAATGCGACGAGTGGTCTTGGGGTAGAAAGAAGCGCATTAGATGCAAGCTTGTATGAAGTACTCATTGATCAAATTCCAATTCAAGATGTCATCGTTGAAACAAGTCAAGATAACTTATGGATTGTACCGTCAAACATTCAACTTGCAGCTGCAGAGTTAGAACTAGTAAATATTGAAAACCGCGAGTCACGCCTGAAAGAAGCAGTGGCCCCGATTCGGAAAAATTATGATTATATCTTAATCGACTGCCCACCTTCATTAGGTCAATTATCAATTAATGCTTTTACCGCAAGTGATACAATTTTAATCCCAGTACAAGCTGAGTATTACGCGCTAGAAGGATTAACACAATTATTAAATACCATTCGTTTAGTTCAAAAAACTTATAATCGCAATTTCCGTATCGAGGGCGTGTTAATTACAATGCTCGATGCACGAACGAATTTAGGCTTTGAAGTGATGGATGAAGTACGTAAGTATTTCCATGAAAAAGTCTACCGCACAGTCATTCCAAGAAATATTCGCTTATCAGAAGCACCTTCTTATGGGCAATCAGTCATTGAATATGATTCTCGTTCAAGAGGTGCGGAGATGTATGTTGAACTGGCAAAGGAAGTGATTAGTAATGGCGAATAATAACCAACCTCGTAAACGAGGTGGCTTAGGCCGAGGTATGGATGCCTTGTTTTCAGCATATGAGGAAACTCCAGGCGAAAACGAAATCGTAGAAGAGATTCCATTAGATCAAATTCGTGCTAACCCCTATCAACCGCGTAAAACATTTAATCAGAAAGCTTTAAATGAATTAGCTGATTCGATTAAACAGTCCGGTGTATTTCAACCTGTAATTCTTAGAAAATCGACAATCAAAGGTTATGAATTAATCGCTGGTGAACGGCGTGTTCGTGCAAGTCGACTGGCAGGTAAAGAGACAATTCCAGGTATTGTTCGTGAACTAGATGAAGAACAAATGATTGAAATTGCAGTGGTAGAAAACCTACAACGTGAAGACTTGAGTCCTTTAGAAGAAGCTGAAGCATATAACATCTTGATGGAGAATCTTGATTTAACACAAGCGCAAGTGGCTGAAAGAATTGGTAAAAGTCGCCCATATATCGCCAATTACTTACGTCTATTATCATTACCAGATGAAATTAAGACAATGGTTGGGGAACAATTATCGATGGGACAAGCGCGTACAATCTTAGGTCTTAAAGATAAAGACCAACTGATTCCAGTCGCAAAACGTGTCGTAAGTGAAGGAATGACTGTTCGTCAACTCGAAGAATTAGTTCAATCATTAAATGATGAAGCTCCTAAAGAAGACAAAGAAAAAGAAAAAGACAAAAAAGAAAAAGCCAAAAAACCACCCCATTATCTTGCGATTGAACAAGAAATGCAAGATTACTTTGGGACAGCTACGACAATTAATCAACGTGGTGAACGTGGTAAAATAGAAATTGAATTTTTATCTGAATCAGATTTAATTCGAATTTTAGATTTATTAAATATACATTTATAGGGAGTGGACAAGATGAATCGTAAAGAATTCGATAAACTCGATATTGTCGAAATGAAAAAACCACACGCTTGCCAAACAAACCGCTGGCAAATTATCCGTATGGGGATGGATATTCGTATACAATGTATGAATTGTAAGCATATTGTGACGATGACTCGGCGTGATTTTGAAAAGAAAATGAAAAAAGTACTAGAAAAAGCAGAATCTGCTGAATAAGTTTAAATAAAAGAAAGAGAGTGACTACATGGCATTAACAGCTGGTATTGTTGGCTTACCTAACGTTGGTAAATCAACACTTTTTAACGCAATTACAAAAGCAGGGGTTGAAGCAGCAAACTATCCGTTCGCGACGATTGACCCAAACGTTGGAGTGGTAGAAGTACCTGACAAACGTTTAACAGACATTACAGAAGTAGTAAAACCTAAGAAAACAATTCCAACAACTTTCGAATTTACAGATATCGCAGGGATTGTAAAGGGTGCAAGTAAAGGCGAAGGATTAGGAAACAAATTCTTAAGTAATATTCGCCAAGTGGACGCAATTTGTCACGTTGTTCGTTGTTTCGAAGACGAAAATATTACTCACGTTGACGGGAAAGTGGACCCACTTTCAGATATAGAGACAATCAACTTAGAGTTAATCTTAGCTGACTTGGAATCGATTGATAAGCGATTAATACGTGTCCAAAAATTAGCTAGAACTAAAGATAAAGATGCGTTAATCGAGATGGATATTTTAGAACGCTTGAAAGATGCACTTGAAAGTGATCAATTAGCGAACTCAGTTGAATTCACAAAAGAAGAAGAGCCGATTGTAAAAAGCTTATTCTTATTAACACGCAAGAAAATGTTATATGTAGCAAATATTGGTGAAGAAGAAGTAAGTGATCCAAGCTCAAATCCTCACTTACAAAAGGTCATTGAATTTGCTGCTACACAAGGAGCAGAAGTTGTTCCAGTATGTGCAAGTCTTGAAGAAGAAATTGCGATCTTAGATGACGAAGAAAAAACAGTGTTTTTAGAAGACTTTGGTTTAGAAGAATCAGGTTTAGACCGTTTAATTCAAAAAGCTTATACATTATTAGGCTTAGGAACATACTTTACAGCAGGTGAGCAAGAAGTACGCGCTTGGACATTCAAAAAAGGAATGAAAGCTCCTCAAGCAGCTGGAGTGATTCACTCGGACTTCGAACGTGGATTCATCCGTGCTGAAACTGTTTCTTACGACCATTTAATGGAAGCTGGAAGCATGGCTCGTTCGCGTGAATTAGGTTACTACCGTTCAGAAGGTAAAGAATATATTGTTAAAGACGGCGACATTATGCTATTTAGATTTAATGTCTAGATCGATCGGGGGAAATTATGTCAGAAGATAACAAAAAAGAATTCGAAGAGAAAGATGTAGAAGTGACAACTGATAAAGTAGCTGAAGAATCAATTGAGACGGCTAAAGAAACAGAAGTAGCAAGTGTTGAAGAATCTCAAGAAAGAAATGTTATTGCTGGGATTAAAGAAAGCCAGTTTGCAGAATTAACGAACAAAAATAAGCAATTTATGTTAAGTGTAGATAAAAAATTATCTGACCAATTACACTATGAAGTTCAAGAGCGAGTCTATGCTGAAATGGTGGATACGTTACTAGACGGGCAAATCAATAGCCAAACAGCACGTCAGATTTATGGAACGCCGACAGAAACTGCTAACTTAATTATAGAACAAGAATTCCCAAATCCAGAAAATGCACCAGTTGAAAAGTCACCTGATTGGCAAATTGCTTTAGACGGTGGGCTAATGCTAGGTTCATTATTCACATTCATCACAGGTATCTCAATGTTGAATGCGGATGCGGGGACAACTTCTGCTTTCATGGGCTTAACTACTTTAATTATTAACTATATTGTTGCAGGTGTTGCGATGTTAATTACTTCTAAAGTTATGCCAGATTTAGATGCACCTAAAGGTGAGCGTCGTTTATGGCGCTACTTCGGAGTGTCTATTGCCGCAATGTTTGGTTGGTTCTTAATCGTAAGTATCAGTGCCGTATTACTTCCATCAGCATTGAACCCAGTCTTTGAATCAATGACTTATATCATTATTGCCGCTGTAACCTTTGGTTTACGCTTCTTATTAAAGAGACAATTAAATATTCAAGGTGGCGTATTCTAACCACCTCAAATCAACCAACCAAGTTTAACTTGGTTGGTTTTTATTATAGATGTTGAAATTCACGAACATTCCAATTTTTTATGAAGTGAATGTTAAGTATTCGGTTGATAATAAAAGCGCTACGTGGTAACTTAGTAAAAATATAGAAAAGACAAATATATAGGAGGATTTAAATGAACGCATGGAACACTAAATTTCAACGCGAAGGATATACATTTGACGATGTGATCCTCGTACCAGCAGAAAGTCATATTTTACCTAATGATGTTGATTTATCAGTAGAATTAGCCCCTAACTTAAAGTTAAATATCCCAATTTTATCGGCAAGTATGGATACAGTTACCGAATCAGATATGGCGATAGCAATGGCACGCCAAGGAGGACTAGGTGTCATTCATAAGAACATGTCAATTGAAGCACAAGCTGAAGAAGTTCGACGTGTTAAACGTTCAGAAAATGGCGTCATCTTAGATCCATTTTACTTAACTCCTCAACACACTGTTCAAGATGCTGAAGATTTAATGTCTCGTTACCGTATTAGTGGCGTTCCAATTGTTGAATCTGAAACAGACTTAACTTTAATTGGAATTATCACAAACCGTGATACACGTTTCATTAATGATAATCAAGCTCTAATTTCTTCAGTGATGACTAGAGAAGCGTTAGTTACAGCGCCAATTGGTACATCTTTAGAAGAAGCTGAACGTATCTTATTCGATCACCGTATCGAAAAATTACCCTTAGTTAACGAACAAGGTCACTTATCAGGTTTAATTACGATTAAAGATATTGAGAAAGTAATCCAATACCCAAATGCAGCTAAAGATAGCCATGGACGCTTATTAGTTGCGGCAGCGATTGGTGTGACAAGTGATACATTTGAACGTGCACAAGCATTAATTGACCAACAAGTGGATGCTTTAGTTGTCGATACTGCCCACGGACATAGTGCGGGTGTTATTCGTAAAATTAAAGAAATTCGTGACACATACCCAGACGTTACAATTATTGCTGGGAATGTTGCGACTGCTGAAGGTACACGTGCGTTATTCGATGTCGGTGTTGACGTTGTAAAAGTAGGTATCGGACCAGGTTCTATCTGTACAACGCGTGTTGTTGCAGGTGTTGGTGTACCTCAGTTAACAGCAATTTATGAAGCAGCTACTGCAGCCCGTGAATACGGAAAAGCAATTATTGCTGACGGTGGAATTAAATACTCAGGCGATATCGTCAAAGCGATTGCTGCTGGTGGAAATGCTGTTATGTTAGGTAGTATGTTAGCTGGTACTGATGAGTCGCCAGGTAACTTTGAAATTTACCAAGGACGTCGTTTCAAAACTTACCGCGGTATGGGTAGTTTAGCGGCTATGGAAAAAGGGTCAAGTGACCGTTACTTCCAATCTAAAAACGAAGCAAACAAACTAGTTCCAGAAGGAATTGAAGGTCGTGTTGCTTATAAAGGTAGCGCTCAAGATATCGTCTTCCAAATGCTAGGTGGTATTCGTGCAGGTATGGGTTATACTGGATCAGCAAACTTAAAAGCTTTACGCGAAGAAGCACAATTCATCCGTATGAGTGGCGCTGGACTTATTGAGTCTCACCCACATGATGTTAATATTACAAAAGAAGCACCAAACTACTCACGCGCTTAATTTGCTGAAGTGATTTGGTTAACGAAAATACTCAACAATGTAGTGATTAATTAGCTATATTGTTGAGTTTTTTTGTGTTCTTGGGAGCTTAGGACAGGGAATTATATAGAAGGTGCTTTGAGAATTTTTCAAGGATACAAAACGTTAAAAGGGTGCCTTGAGAAAATCTCAGAGCACCAAACCATCCCTGAGAACTTTTCAGGGATACAAAACGCGAAAAAAGTGCCTTGAGAAAATCTCAGGGCATCAAACCATCCCTGAGAATTTTTCAGGGATACAAAACTCGAAAAAAGTGCCTTGAGAAAAAGTCAGAGCACTAAAACCACCGTATTCGACCTAATATGAATCTTTGATTATGAGACTATGAACATTGTTTGACCTTTATATGAACATGGGGGTTATGACATGACAAGAATTTCGAGGGTGTTACAATGAGGTTGTAGTTAAGAAAAAAGAAACCCGACGCACAATAATGAAAGGATGCGATACAAATGATTCGCAGAAACAGTCGGAACTTAAAATTAACAGCCACTTTATTAGCATCGTTGATGGCACTTGGTTTTGGACAAGTTCAAACCAACGCACAAGACTTTGTTAGACCTGAACCAGGAGACGAAGCCTATCTACCAAACTACTCACTCGTGGAGCAATATTTCCCAAGTGTAGATGCAGCCGTTGAATATGCGAATGCAAATTTCAATATTGATATTCATGCTGACTTTTATGTCACTATGGATGAAAACGGTGCTTACGTTTATTATGAACTTTTAGAGGACGTTGAAGAACCTGAGGAACCTGCACCTGACCCTGAAGAACCAGAAGAAGGTACTTATGTTGTTCAATCAGGCGATTCATTATATAGTATTGCCAATGAATATGATGTTAGCGTCCAAGATATTATTGACTGGAATAACTTAGACAATGATTTCTTACAAATCGGACAAGAATTAATCGTAGTAGATCCTGGTAACGGCGAAGACCCCGAAGAACTCGAACCCGATCCAGAGGAACCAGATGATAACATTTATGTTGTTCAATCAGGTGACTATTTATATGGAATTGCTAATCAATTCGGTATTAGCGTCCAAGATATTATTGACTGGAACGACTTAGAAAGTGATTTCTTACAAGTCGGACAAGAATTAATTGTAGTAGATCCTAGTAATGGTGAAGAACCTGAAGAGCCTGACCCAGATCCGGAAGAACCAGATGATAACATTTACGTTGTTCAATCCGGTGACTATTTATACCGAATCGCGAATGAATTTGGTATTACAGTCGATAATCTGATTGATTGGAATAACCTAGAAAGTAATAGCTTATTTGTTGGTCAAGAATTAATCGTTGTTGACCCAGATAATGGAGCGGAAGAACCAGACCCAGGCGACCCTGAAGACATTATTTATGTGGTTGAAGCGGGAGATTACTTATACCGAATCGCTGCTGAATTTGGGGTAACCGTTCAAGATATTATTGACTGGAATAATCTAGAAAGTGATGCCTTGCAAGTTGGAGACCAATTAATTATTAGACAATAATTGCTCATACTAAAGAAGTAAATAAATAATATGAACCACTAGTGGAGAGGGCTAACTAAGTCATCTTCACTGGTGGTTTTAGTTATACTGAATTATGGGCTTAAATTGTGAAAAACTTATGTCATTTTGACATCATTAATCGTAACTACTATTTTTTGTGTTTAAAAAAGGTATAATAGTTATTGAGTACATTTAATTGTAAAGAAGGAGGATTATGATGCGTATATTAGTAGCAGACGATGATCGCGAAATCGTAGATCTTTTAAATATTTATCTAAAAAATGAGGGTTATGAAGTTGTAAAAGCATTTAATGGTGAAGAAGCTTTAAATCAGTTAGAAGAAAGTCAAGAATTTGATTTGGTTATCTTAGATGTGATGATGCCAAAAGTAACGGGATTAGAAGTGGTTGAAGTGATGCGTGAAAAGGATATGAGCATTCCAGTAATTATGGTGAGTGCCAAATCAGCGGATCACGAGAAAATCGAAGGCCTATTTGCTGGAGCGGATGATTATGTAACCAAACCCTTTAATCCTTTAGAGGTGATGGCACGTGTGAAATCAATTCTACGCCGTCAACATAGTTATTCAGGAATGGAGACACCAGGAGATACAATTGAGGTTGGACCTTTAGTTATACGCCGGGATTCTCATGAAGTGAGAACAAATAGCGGTACTGAAATTCAATTGACAGCTCTAGAGTTTGGAATTTTATTTCTTTTATCAAGTAACCCAAACCGTGTCTTTAGTGCGGATGAAATCTTCGAAGAGGTTTGGAATCAAGAAAGTGTTGTGAGTGCCAAAACCGTCATGGTTCATGTGAGTCATTTGCGTGATAAAATTGCTCAGGCAACTGGAGGAGACAAAGTCGTTCAGACTGTATGGGGAGTAGGCTATAAGGTTGAACGATGATAATAAACAAATCTTATCTACCCAATTAACACCTTCACAAAAGATTGATTTAATTCGTTATACCTCAAGTGTTCTCTTCATTGTATTCTTTGTATATTTAGGGATTATACTTGGCTTTGATATTGTAATTAATACCCGTTTAGATTTTCTACGTGGGGGGAATTTTTTCCAGTTTTTCCAGTTGTGGCGCATTCCATATAACCAAATTATTACGCTTATCGTATTAAGTATCGGAGGACTCATTACATATCGCCGTATGGACAGACAGCGTAAAATGATGAAGATTGGTCGTGCTTTAGAGCATTTAAACTACATATCTGAAAATAATAAATACAATTACCGAATCGAGAGTACGCAAATTGGTGAATTGACAGATATTATTGATAGTATTAATCAACTGGTTGAAAGTACAGAACATTCACTTGAAGAGGAACGACGAGCGGAAGAGACGAAAGATGAGTTAATCGCAAATGTCAGTCATGATATTCGGACACCACTCACGTCAACGATTGGTTACTTAGATGCTGTGATTCATAAGCAGTATCAAAGTGAGGAAGAGAAAGATAGCTATATTGGGATAGCGTACGAGAAGGCGAAGATGATGCGAACGTTAGTGAATGATTTATTCTTATATATTGAATCAGGACAAGCAACGTATTCGCTTGAAGCTCAATCCATTCCTATCAAGTTTTTCTTTGAACAATTGGCAGCTGAATTTGAGTTAACAGGTGACGAGCAAGGCGTAGACATTGTTGTAGAAGTTTACCCAGAGGATTTATTCGTACAGATTGATGTCGATAAGATGGCAAGAGTGTTCAGTAATCTGATTTCTAATGCATTTAAATACGGTTTTGGAGATGTCATTCGCTTGCGCGCTTATAAATCGAGTGATGATGCGAGTGTCTATCTGGAAACGCGAAATAACGGTGAAATACTTGCGGAATCTGAGTATAAGAATATCTTTGAGCGGAGTTACCGAACTGAGAAATCAAGAACATCTGAGATTCCTGGAAGTGGTTTAGGACTTTCAATCGTAAAAAATATCGTTGATCTACATGACGGTTTGGTTTTTGCGACTGTGGAAGATAATGAAACTGTCTTTCGTATTAAATTAAAAAATATAGAAGAGAGTGGTGGCGAATGAAGTTAAGATATTTATTTGTCATTTTGTTAATCACCTCGTTTTTATTACCGCAACAAAGTAGCCAGGCACAATCAACCGCGCCAACGATTGATGCAGTTTCTGCCATTTCAATTGATAGTGAGAATGGACAAGTCTTAATGAGCCAAAATGCAGACGAAATACTTCAAGTTGGTTCAATAAGTAAATTATTATCCGTTTATGTTGCTTTAAAAACAATTGAAGCACAAGATGAGTGGACACGCGAATCTATTGTTCCCATCTCAGATGAAGCATATCAATTGAGTCAAGATTATAATATTGGTAATGTGCCTTTAAGACAGGATTATAATTATACAGTCAATGAATTAGTCGAAGCTGTTTCAATTAATTTAGCAAATGGTGCCACACTTGCTTTAGCTGAAATGGTGGGAGAGACGGAAGCGGATTTTGTTAAAATGATGGAAACGCAGTTGTTAGAATGGGGCGTTGAAGAATTTAACCTCATTAATTCAACAGGGTTAGAAGACAATGGTGAAACCAATACCTTTTCTGCAGAAGTTGCAGCAATCATTGCCTATCATCTGGTCAATGACTTTCCGGATTATTTAGATTATAGTGATCAAGCAAAAGCAGTGTTTAAACCGAATACGGATGATGCGATTGATATGAATAATTATAACCAAATGCTAAAAGGAAAGCCTTATGAACGTGAAAACGTCCTAGGTTTAATGCCAGGATCTTCCGAACAAGACGGCAATAGCTTTGTCGGTTATTCGAATGAAGATGAGTTTGGTATAATTACAGTTGTATTAGGAACTGAAGATGAAGATACTCGCTATGAAGAGACAGATCGTCTCATGGACTACAGCTATAGTGCTTATATGAAAGAACTTGTTGTAAGCGAAGGGCAACCGACGACACAGGTGAATACCATCAAAGTAGAAGGTAGTTCCGAAAGTGAAGCGGAGCTTATCTACGGCGAAAATATGTCCTTAGTTGTTCCAATTATTGATACCGCTCCGCGTTTGGAGTACGAATTCTCAAGTAATGACGCTTTATTTGAAGATAGAAGCTATTTAGTGGCACCGGTTGAACAAGGAGAAGTCGTTGGAGAGATGACTATCTACGGTGCTGACACTGAATTTACGTATTTACCTTCGACGAAAGGGAACCACGTTCCAGTCGTTCAAGCAGAGCCCATTGAAGAAGCAGCCTGGTATGTGAATGGCTGGCATTCCTTCTCAAACGGCGTGAGTAATACGTGGGAGTCCACACGACGATTCTTCGTTGATTTGTTTAATTAGTCAGTGAATTAAGAAAGGATTGGATATAATGAGTCAATTTGAAAAAGCAATATTTGCTGGAGGGTGTTTCTGGTGTATGGTTCATCCATTTGATGAAATGGATGGAGTTGAAGCGGTTGTTTCAGGTTATACTGGAGGCCAGACTGAAAATCCGACCTATGTACAAGTAACAAGTGGTGAAACGAATCATACAGAAGCGGTTGAAATTACCTTTGATCCAGAAAAGATAACGTACCAACAATTGCTTGATATTTATTGGTCAAGTATGGACCCAACAGATGCGACGGGTCAATTTTATGACCGTGGAACATCTTATCGTCCTGTGATATTCGTTAATTCAGAAGAGCAACGTCAGTTAGCTAAAGAATCAAGAGAAGCCTTGGATAAGAGTGGACGATTTGGTAAACCTGTCGTTGTACCGGTTGAAGACGCAAAACCATTCTATGAAGCAGAAGATTATCATCAAGATTATTATAAGAAAAATCCTGAACACTATAATCGTTATACTATTGGGTCAGGACGAGCAGCGTTTGTTGAAAAACATAAACAATAATGAATAGAGTACGTCAATGAAGTTTCTAACAAATTAATTTTGTTGGAAACTTTTTTGTGGTTAGTTGGGTAAATGCTATAATAAGCTTAGTGAAAACCAAATAATTACTAAAGGAAGCGATGAGTATGATAATTAGAGCATTAGAAAAGAATGACTTACCTTCGATTCATATCATCAATAATGAGCGCGAGATGATGGCCTATTGGTTCGAAGAGCCCTATGAATCCCTTGATGAATTAGAACGATTATATGATAAGCACCTCTTCGATTCTTCTGAAAGACGCTTTGTCATTGAAGTCGCCGGTGAGTTTGTTGGGGTTGTTGAATTAATGGAAATCGATTATATTCATCGTAATTGCGAAATACAAATTATTGTCATTAAACGATTCCGTGGACAAGGCTTAGCACAAAAGGCTTTACGAAAAGGAATTGAGTATGCTTTTTCAATTTTAAATATGCATAAAGTATATTTAATTGTGGATGCAAATAATCATCCAGCGGTCCATATCTATAAAAAATTAGGCTTTAGACAAGAAGGAACAATGAAAGACCACTTCTATACAAATGGACAATATCGGGATGCTTACTTTATGGGTATCTTGAAAGACGAAGTAGAATTTGACTATGTAAAATAAAAAAGATCCACTACTGACCAAAATATCAGTAGTGGATTTTTTGTTGTACCAAGTATTAATAGAGTTCGTGAATGTCATCGAAGTTTTCGCGTTCTTGTTCAATTTGGGCTTTATTACCAATCACGGCAATGGTCCCTTTATCAATCACTGAGCGGAATCCTTCACTTAAGACAGTTAAGCTTGCTTCAGTTGTAGCTAAAACTTCTTCCTTAAGTTGAATCACATCAGCTGTCGTACGGCCCACTTGGTGACGAGAGAATGCACGCTTTCCTTTGTGATAGGCAGACAATGGTTGGTCTAAATTACTTAATGTACCAATGATTGCTTTTAGTAAGCTGGCGTCATCAAGTTGCAAGGTTTCAATAAAATCTGGAATCCCTTGATACGTTTGGATTGTCTTCTTAATATTAGGGTCGCGGTATGAACTTAATTGGAAATCTCCATTTAAGTTGTGACGGAACATCGAACCGTATGCGCCACCTTTAACTCGAATATTATTCCATAAGTAATCGTAACGTAAGAAAGTAGATAAGACGAGTGAAGATCCAGAATAAGTCAATTCATTCGTCGCGTCTGAGGCGAAACCAACATAGTTTACATCTTGAGCAGTAATAAAGGCTTCATTCTTTTTCTCGCCGGCTTCATACGTCACAGCAGCGCCTAAAGCGTCACTTCTTAAAGAAGCAAAAGCTTCGGTAAAGGTTGTTTTCACATCTTCTAAGCGATTTTCTTCACCAATATAAAGTGCATGAATACGTTGTTTATTTAATAAACGTTCTAACATATTTTGAAGTTTTTCACTTAAGTCACTCATATCATTGGCTTTAATTTGTTTTAAAAGCTCTTTCGTGAAATTAAATTGATCAATCCCGTTAATTAATTCCCCTAATTTGCTGACAGGTTTCACTTGGCTTAAGGCACGTGAAGCAGCGATCACATGAGCAGTGGAGTTAATATCATCTTCAAAATCAGACACATGACGTTGAGTGATATTTAATAATTCAGTTCGGTCAGTAAACTGAGTTCCTGTCATAATTTCATTAATTAACTCAACTAATTTAGTAAATGATGTTTCCAGTGATTTACCTCGTAATGTAAAGTAAGGTTTTGCTTCGCCAGTCACTGTTTCATAAACTACGACGCCCCCGTGAATACCACCCGTGTGTAAGTCAATTTGCGTTTGCAATTCTGCAACAGAATAATTTTCAGTCGGTAAGTCACCTAATAATTGGCTTAAATAACTTAATAATAAGTAATCTTCCCCTTCAAAGTCAGACACATCAAAGTATAGATCAAGGTAATCAATTCCAGAAGTAAATTGGTCCGCGTGATACAGTGTTGTTCCTTCGAATAAAGTACTTTCAGTTAAAGGATAATCTTCTGTTTCAGTGGATAAATCTTCTTTATCTAATGTCGGAATTGCCGCTAAATCCTCTGCTTTATCTGGAGCCTCTTGACGAGCGATGAGCGCTTGTGTTTGCTCAACTAATGTATCAATTTCTTGGTCAGAAAGGCTTGCTTTGTACTCTTGTAAAGCTTTGAATGTTTCTTTTTCAAAAGCATCATTTTTTCCAGGTTCAGCTTTTAATACGATGTTCACACGTCTAGTATTATTCAATAATTTATCTTGAATCAATTGTTCAAAGTAACCTTCTTCAGATAATTTTGCTAATAAATCAAGTTTATCTGAGAATTCCAGTGAAACGAAAGGAGATAAATCATATAACCATGTGTTTAATGAACTAATCGCATAAAGAACGCCGCGTGGATTACTTTCCGAGATGGCAGATTCTTTTAAGCGGAAAGTGATTTTGTTTAAGGCTGCTTGAATTAATTCTTTTGAGATACCATCTTTAACGATGTCTGTTAAAGTGGACTCAACCACTTCTTTAAAGCGGTCCATATTGTTTTTGTCACTATATTTTGCATCGATTGAGAAGACTGCAGGATAGCCGACTTGGAAGAAATCACCATTAATGTCCCCGCCAATTTCAGCTTCGAGTAAGGCTTTCTTTAAAGGCGCTTGATTATTACCAAATAAAATCTCAGCTAACACACGTAAACCGTGTTGCTCTAAGGAATCTGAAGCTGTTGCGGTATGCCAAGCAATCGCCAAGTAATCTTTTTTATCGGGGTCATCGCCGTCTGTAATTGAATAGGTTAATTCAACATCTTCTTCCTCAGGTTGAGTTGCTTCAAAAGTTAAATCAACGGCTGGCTCATCCAATTGACCTTTGCCATCAAAGTAAGAAGCAAGTAAGCTAAAAGCGTGATCCGTATCTAAATCTCCGTACAGAATCGTTAATGAGCTACTTGGATGGTAGTGTTTCTCATGGAAATCAAGAAAAGCTTCTTGTGTTAAAGACGGAATGGTAGATGGTAATCCACCTGATTCGAATTCATACGGTGTTCCTTTGTATAAATACTTTTGAATAGCTGTATACAATTGGCTGTCAGGTGAGGCTGTCGCACCTTTCATCTCATTATAAACAACACCCTTGTAGATTAAATCATCTTCAGCATTTTCTAAATGATAATGCCAACCCTCTTGTTCAAGAATTTGTGGATTTGAGTAAATCAGTGGTTGGAAGACCGCATCTAAATAAACGCTCATCAAATTCGAAAAATCTTTTTGATTAGTTGATGCGACGGGATAAATTGTCTTATCCGAGAAAGTCATCGCATTAACAAAGGTGTTTAAAGAACCTTTGATTAGTTCAACAAAAGGCTCTTTCGATGGGAATTTCTTTGAGCCGTTTAAGACCGAGTGTTCTAAGATGTGGGCAATCCCATTATCATCGTAAGGGGGTGTTTTGAAAGCAATTGTGAATGCTTTATTTGTGTCATCATTATCTAAGTGTAATACTTGAGCACCAGTTTCTTCATGCTCATATAACTTACCAATTGAATGAATATCGTTTAATTCTTTGGTTTCGATTAATTTAAAAGTCATACAATCCTCCATTGTAAAATTTATTATACTATTAGCATATTTTATCTGGAATTGATACTTAATACAAGGAAAGGGGCCTTTCAAGACAAAAGAACCCCTCAGGAAAATGCTAAAATAAAAAAGATATTCAATATTCTGGTTAATTTACCAGAATTATTGAATATCCTTGTTGTAAAGAAGTCAGTTGGGAGTGTTTGCTAAGATTCATGCTATCTTGCACCACCGCCGCCACCTCCGCCGGCACCGCCACCTCCACCTGAAGATGTCGCACCACCAGAACCGCCACTGCCTCCACCAGCGACAACTGAATTAAAACCACCACTAGAAAGGCCAGTTGACCAATTTCGTCTGAAATGCATCGTACTATGCCAGTAATGAGTCGGTGTATAAGTCGTGCTACTGTCATCATAAGCTTTTTTCATTGGAAGAATATCTTCGTATTGCTTCGCAATCCTTGTTGCTGCGCCACCAATCAGCGCCCAGACTAAAATACTAGATAATTGTGTATCTTCTTGAACATGATCTACCTCAACATCATCTAAATAAGCGACATATTGTGTAATATGATTGAATAACTCTTCACCTTTGGGTGTTGATTGAGGAATTGCGATTGTTTGCTTCCAAACTTTGTCTTCAACAACATTGAGATACCCAGCATCTTCTAGATATTCTATTGAACGCGCTTTAAGAATGAGCTCGAATTTTGTTACTTCGTCCGCATGTTCTTTTGCCCATTCCATCATAACTGTGGAATCAATTTCACCATGAGAATCCGAAGCATCGAGTAACATGATCCACATGCCTTCCTCGATTGTAGAATCTTCAGGGTTCTTCTCAATCCATTCGTCAAAAGCCATCGCCGGTTGTTGTTGATCGAAATCTTTAACATGAATATAGGTTGTGTATTTATCACCAAAAAATTTATCGCTCTTAAAAGTTTCAATTTCAATGAGGTCTTCACTTAGCCATTTAGTTAAGTAAGCTGCAAAATAATCTTCAAAGAAACCTGCTTGCAGTTCTTGGAGTAAGAATGCGATATTAGCAATGTCATCACCGTATTCAGGAACTACATCGGTTGTTTTGCCTTTATTCATTTTTATTCGTTCTGCTCCGGTAACCATCGCATTGTTCTCGCGTTTTATTTTTCGAACTTTGAAGAAATATACCATGCTTGCAGTGAATATACCTAAACCTGGAATAAACGTGATTCCAAATATGAGCCAAAAAATCCAACTACTATCTGACAATGATGAAGATTCATTGTAAGAGGATCCTTCGTTGGCCATCTCTCTTTGTTCTTCAAGCGTCATATCTACACTTGCGCTAGTATTAAATAAATCCGAAGGAAACTGCAGCAAGACCGTGACATTGTTTCTATCATCAAGTGATTCTTCTGAAGTCCAAACAATTTTCTCCCCTTGCATCTGGATATCACCATCAAAGCCGTAGCCCCAGAAGTTTGTATTATCCTGAGATAAGCCGACTGGAGAATCAATCGTTAAAGTTAAATCCTCTGTTGGAATACCTAGGAATGTATCAAAGTTCCATAGTAAGCCTTGCCCGTCATTTAAATTCCGGACGACATTCGACAACGTATAAGTTAGCTGGTAAGTTTTATCCCCGTGCTCACCCATACCCCATACGAGCTCTGCATCATCGTCATCGCGAATGATACCGTAGTATCCTTCTTTTTCTTCTAAAGATTGATCTGAATCCCAAACAGGATTAAAGTTATAACCTTCCACTGAAAAATTCGATACTTCTGAATCTTGTAAGTTGTTCAACTCAATATATAATTCAGTCCCATCATCAGCCGTCATGTTACGAGTTTCTTCAACAATTGCTGATCCATCTTCTTGAAGTTCCACTGAAATATCAATGGAATGAATTTTATTATCGGCAAATACTTTTTCCCCTTGCAAGGTGAGGGCAGTAGCGAGTATAATACTGAGAGTAAATAGAATACGTCTCATATTTTTTCACATCCTTTTGTTTGTATATTCAGTTTACCATATATCAAAAGCCCGACATAACAGTAACCAGCGCGTTTTTGATAAATAATAAAAAAACTTTTTAAAAAGTGTTGACAAAAGGTATGGAAATATCGTATTATATATAGGTCGTCAAAACGACTCGCTAGCTCAGTCGGTAGAGCAACTGACTTTTAATCAGTGGGTCGCAGGTTCGATTCCTGCGCGGGTCATACTAATCTCATCATAATAGTGATTAGTTAATAAAGAACAAGCCGGCTTAGCTCAGTTGGTAGAGCATCTGATTTGTAATCAGAGGGTCGAGGGTTCAACTCCTTTAGCCGGCATTACATAAATTACATCCTTACTTCGGTAGGGATGTTTTTTTGTGTTTATATTTATTAAGTAACCTATTAAATAAATATATTTTTTTTGAAAAACTTTCAAAAAACAAAATAGAACGGATGTTCATTTTTGAATGAGAAACATCATTTTTGTCACCAATTTTGTCACTCACACATCTGCCACCATATAATCGTAGCAAGTAATGCTCTAGAATCCTAAGAATGCTTCAAATTTATCTGCTACTTCATCGCGTCGATTTTGAGTTACGTGAGCATAAACATTCATTGTAGTTTGGATGTTTGAATGCCCTAATCGATCTTTTACTTCTTGCATATCTAACCCTGCTTCAAATAAGAGTGAGCAATGAGTATGGCGAAAGCCGTGGGTGGTGATATGTGGCAAATCATGCTTTTTAAGTACTCTAGTAAGAGCAGTTCCAATATAGTATAAGTTAAGATGTTTATTCTCATCGTTTGCAAAGACGAATTGTTCTGGTTTGTTGGTATTATAACCGAGTTTTAATAGTTCACGTTGCTGGGTTATTCGCCAATCTTTCAAAGTTTCCATTGTTGTCTTATCTAATGATATGGTCCTCTTACTCGTATTATTTTTAGGCGATTGAAAAACAGAACCATTAATTCCTTCAGCTAATACTCTTTCAATCTTTAATGTGTTATTCACTTCATCGATATCTTTCCATTTTAATGCCATTAGCTCTCCTCGCCTTAATCCGGCAAAGGCTAATAGACGAAACATAACTAACTTTTTATTATTCTCCGTTTTTTTTATGCATCTTAAATTGTCAAATTAAGTGCAACACAGTTTTATAAAAGATTTCATAAGGTGTTTTCCAATTCAAACATTTTTTGGGACGTGTATTTAATTTCGTTGCCCAACCTTGTATCTCTTCATCAGTTG
>NZ_JBGQQZ010000046.1:0-20491 GCF_045528575.1 Ruoffia sp. FAM 24228 | reverse complement strand
TGTCATCGATTGCACACAAACGGAACACGATTCCACGGAAATCCTTACACTACCGAACACCGTTGGAAGTATTTTTGAGTTACTTAGATGAAGCAGTTTTGTCTAGCTTAATTTGACAAATCAAATAAATAAAAAATACGGTTTGAAGTTCTCAATGAATTTCAATCCGTATTTATTTGTTTAATAGTTAGCAATGATATCTTTGATGAGTTGATAGCTAACGGATTGAGCTTTATAATTTGAATTATTTTGAAAAACAGCTGCACTCACTAACATTCCATGGGCATGAAATGTAGGAATTTCGCACCAACTAGGTGAAATCACACATTGCGTTGAGACATTGAGACTCAATCCACCTGGAGTGTCAGGCATAATGTAGCGTTTATTTAATAAGGAATGAATTAATGGATGACCACTTAAATCGCCTTCTAAATGAAGGTTTACACCCATTGCGTTAATAACCCAATCCGCACGTAAAATCTCTTCATTATCCTTATTCTTCATAATGTATTCTCGTGTGTTGTCATCATAAGCAACAGTTTCATCATCTTTGAGAATGGTTAATTGGCCACGGTCATCACCTTCAATAATAGCTTCAGCCGACTTCATCGGAAGTTTTCCTTTAGCTAAGTTAAAGGGTTCTTGATATTTATCTAAGTATGCTTTTCGTTCTGATTCAGGCATATATTGCCATAAGAAATACAATATTCGAGTTGTGGAAACACCAATACGTTCTGTCTTCGCCATAAAATTTGAATGATTTAAAGACTCTCTTAGCCCTGCAGTTCCTGTTTGCAAAGCAATATTACAGAAATCTTCAAACCGAATATTTAAATGATTAAATTCTTTTTGAATAAGTTTATCTAATGCATCGAAATAGAGAATTTTCTCATTTGAATCCATTGTCGCTTTGACGTTATCCAACATAATATGTGTCATTTTTAAACTAATGTAATTTGCTGTTCCAACTGTATTGAAAAAGTTATGACGTGAGTAAGCGTACACGGATTCATTTTCGCGTTCTTGTAATAGATATTTGAGAATGATGATCGCAGTTAGTCTTGTTCCAATGACAACGAAACGGTCATCTTTAAAAAAGTTATGTGTGAGTTCGTTTAGAGGGTAGGGTTACTAATGTAGTTTGGTTTTCCGTTCAAATGGTAAGGGTCTAATACTGGTAGAGAACCAGAACACAGATGGACACGATCATATTGACGTACCTCATTTGACTCAGTGACTAATTCCAACTGTTTTGTTTCACTTAACTATCGCATATCTTCGATGGTTTCATAGTGTACAGTTGCATTCGATAATTCAATTTGCTTCATTGTTCGATCATTTAAATACTCACCAAACAAGGCACGCATCATAAATTCGGGAATATCGCCTTCAATTTTTGCTTCTTCTTTTAGCCTAACTTCATACTCACCTGGTTGTTCGTAATCATAAGTAATATCAGTTGTTCTGGTATTTACTAGTGCTAAATCTGAATCCTCTCTAAAAAGTACCCCGCGCCCAAAGCTAGGCGAGGTATCGTAGCAAACAATAGTAACATCATGATTTTTATCTTTTAATTCTTTTGCATAAGAAGTGAGAACAGCCGATCCGCTAATTCCCATCCCACTAATTGTGATATCCTCCTTATAAAAAAGTTTTAAACTTTGATTCTAAGGTTAATAAAATCATATTCAAGTCCGAGTTAATAAATACCTAAAGTAACTTAATGCAATTGAAATGTAATTTCATTTCATTCTTGATAAAAACAAAATATTTGTATTGAAATTTCATTTCATAAGTTGTATAATTTGTTTAGAAAACGATTACAATGGAGTGAGGATATGTATGGTATTTCAATATATTTAAATGAAGATGTGACAGAAGAAGTTAAACAGTACATAAGACGCATGCATGAGATTGGTTTTAAAGGTATTTTCTCGTCAATTCATATCCCTGAAGATGATTCTGGATTGTATTTAGATCGATTAGGGCAATTAGGTTCGGTAGCAAAAGATTATGAAATGGAATTAGTCGTTGATGTTTCTGGAGACGCCTTAAAGAACTTAGGTATTTATTATAAAGATTTAACTCCATTGATTGAACTAGGTGTGACTGGAATTCGAGTCGACTATGGAGTCAGTCACGAAGAGATTAAACTCATTAGTGAGCAAGTAGATGTTGTATTAAATGCGAGTACAATTAGCGTAGAAGATTTGAATATTTTAAAAGAGTTAGAAGTGGAGTTCACGTCGATTGAGGCTTGGCATAATTATTATCCGCGTCCTGAAACGGGTTTAGATAAATTAGAGTTTATTAATATGAACAAATGGCTGAAAGAGCAAGGGATTACGGTCATGGCTTTTGTACCAGGAGAGGGTGATTTGAGAGGACCTTTATATGAAGGATTACCAACTTTAGAAGACCACCGTTACAAACATTCTTTAGGGAGCGCGCTTGAATTAAGGCAAACAACCTTTGTTGATAAAGTGTATATTGGCGACCCAGGTTTGAGTACTTATAGTCAAATTCAGTGGGAAAAATATTTAAATGAAACAGTCTTATTTTTCGAAGCAGTCGCGACTTCCAACACTATCGAACAACTGAAACATATCGAAGGGCGACACACTCAAAGAATGGACGCGGCTCGCGATGTCATTCGTAGTCAGGAAGCAAGGATGAGACAAGATTTCGTAGTTAAACCGGAACAAATGAGTGAACGAACGGTAGGTTCAATTACGATTGATAACTCTGATTATCTTCGATACGAAGGAGAAGTTCAAATAACAAAAACGAATCTACCAGCGGATGAAAAGGTTAATGTGATTGGTTATATACAATCGGGTGATTATCTTTTACTTGAGGCAATGAGACCTGGACAACCGTTTGAAATTCAATGGAAGAGAGGATAGATAGATGAAATTAGGCAAGCTAACAACTGAGACGAGAAATGAAGCTTCGATGGCATTAGACCAAATGAGCGTTCAAGAAGCTATTGCACTGATGAATCAGGAAGATCGCCGTGTACCCGAAGCGATTGAACAAGTTTTACCACAAATAGAAGCAGCGATTAAATTAATCGTGAAATCTTTTAAACAAGACGGTCGCTTAATATACATGGGAGCAGGAACGAGCGGACGCTTAGGGGTCTTAGATGCAGCGGAATGTGTACCAACCTTTAGTACACCGCCTGAGATGGTCGTTGGTTTAATTGCTGGTGGAGAAAAAGCCATGTTATCAGCAGTCGAAGGTGCAGAAGATTCTGCAGAGTTTGGACGAGATGACTTAAAAGAATTGAAATTAACTAATAAAGATACAGTTGTGGGAATTGCGGCAAGTGGTCGAACGCCTTATGTTAAAGGTGGTTTGGCCTATGCTCAAGAAGTTGGCGCATCTACGGTATCAATTGCTTGTAACAAAGGCGCTGAAATTAGTGAATACAGCCAAGTTGCCATTGAAGTGGATGCAGGCGCAGAAGTATTAACCGGGTCAACTCGGTTAAAAGCAGGAACAGCTCAAAAGTTAATCTTAAATATGTTATCAACAGTATCGATGGTACAAATTGGAAAAGTGTATAAAAATTTAATGGTAGACGTACAACCAACCAATGAAAAGTTAGAAGAACGTTCCAAACGAATTATAATGCAAGCGACAGAATGTGATTATGAAGTAGCAGAAAAAGCTTTTCAAGAAGCAGATAACAACGTTAAAGTGGCCATTGTTATGGTATTAACAAATAATGATCCAAATAGTGCAAAAGACATATTAAGTCATAACAACGGGTTTATCCGAGAAGCTATAAAAGAAGAGGAGGAGCAATGATGAATACAACAAAAGAACAATTAATTGCTAAAGAAATATACAAACATATGGGTGGTAAAGACAACACTACAGACATCTATAATTGTATGACACGTGTCCGGATTGATTTAGTTGATCCAAGTGTCGTCGATGAAGTTGAATTGAAAAAAGTTGACGGTGTCATGGGTGTTGTTCAAGACGGGAATAACTTACAAGTAGTTGTCGGTCCTGGTACAGCTAGTAAAGTAGCAACTGAATTAGCAAGTATGTCAGGCAGTGTTAAAGGTGCGGCTGTCGATGAAAACCTTGACCCAGAATTAACATCTGGACGAGCTAGTACAGAACAAATTACAAAAGAGAATAAAGAAAAATATAAAAAAGGGAATGATAATGCCTTTAAACGTATTACTCGCTCAATAGCTAGTATCTTTGTTCCATTAATTCCAGCTTTCGTTGGTGCCGGTATTATTGGGGGGATTGCATCCATCTTCCAGAACATGATTACCGCTGGTCAACTCGATGCAGCGACTTGGGGACATGCAGTTGACATCTTAAATATTATTAAGAATGGTTTATTCGGCTACTTAAATATTTATGTAGGTATTAACGCTGCTAAAGTATTTGGCGCAACTCAAGGTATGGGTGGAGTTATCGCTGGGATTATTTACCTTACAGGTATGAACCCTGAGAATCCACTCATTAATATCTTTACAGGTGAGCCATTATTAGCTGGTCAAGGTGGGATTATCGGTGTCATCTTTGCCGTATTCATCTTATCTTATGTTGAAAAAGCAGTAAGAAAAGTGATTCCGGATGCATTAGATATTATCTTTACACCAACAATTGCATTACTTGTAGTTGGTTTATTAACAATTTTTGTCATTATGCCCGTTGCCGGGGTCATTTCATCCTCGTTAGTTGGTTCAATAAATTGGGTTCTGGATATTGGTGGAGCCTTCTCAGGCTTTATATTAGGAGCATTCTTCCTACCACTCGTTATGTTTGGTTTACACCAAGTCCTAACGCCTATTCATATTGAAATGATTAGCTCAACTGATCAGACAAACCTATTACCTATTCTTGCTATGGCAGGTGCAGGACAAGTAGGAGCAGCCATTGCTGTTTGGATGAGAGCACGTCAGAACAAACAATTAACAAATATGATTAAAGGTGCTTTACCTGTTGGTATCTTAGGAATCGGTGAGCCATTAATTTATGCTGTAACATTACCTTTAGGTAGAACATTTATTACAGCCTGTATCGGTGGAGGGATAGGTGGCGCCGTGATTGGATTCTTTGGAAGTGTTGGAGCAACAGCCATCGGACCAAGTGGAGTTGCTTTAATTCCACTAATTGCTAATAACATGTGGTTACAATATGTCATTGGTTTAATTGCAGCTTATATTGGTGGCTTTGTCGTTACATACTTCTTCGGAGTACCAAAATCAGCCATGGAACCTACTGAATTACAAGGATCAGGTTCACAAGCACAAGATCCGTTAGCTGACTTTAACTAATCAGATAACGAGTCATTGACCTTAATGAGATTTAATTCTCATTAAGGTCTTTTTTCGTTTCATATGATTTCACCGGATTAAATTCGTATTGTATTGTTAGTTAGTGTAAACTATTAATTATAAAACACAACAAGAAAAGTAAAAAGATAAGGAGAATACGTCATGAAGAAGCGTTTATTAGTACTTGGATTATTAAATTTACTTGTTGTCCAAACGGTTCATGCAGAAGAAAAAAGCGAAAGTCCATCTGTTTCCCCTGATTTGGCAACACAAATACTCGAAGGCGAATTCAGTGATGAAACAAAAGAAAGTATCTATAACAAAATAAAAGATGTCTTAGACAAAGTAACTGAAGTAATCGATTCAGGTAATAATATTAATGGCATTATCGGTATTGCTGACATCATAGAGTTATTTGGGGATGAGTATACATATGAAGAAGATTCACTCAAATATGATATGTGGGTAGCCGTAGATACCTTTAAACTGACGGTTTCAATGAATGAAAACAATCAAGTGGACTATTTATATGGAAATTTGTATCCGACGTTTGAAAGATTACAAACAACAGATTCAGAATCTGATTTAGAAAAAGTGGAAGAAGTAATCAATCATCCTGATGCTTTACCAAGTTTTTCTGAAGTGGATGAAAATTATAAGGATTATTATTTTGAATTTATTCAAGATGAAATGTCTTATATTACTGGGACGTATAGTATGACTTACGACTGGGCTTCTAAAGATTTAATTCAATTAGAAATTGGGCAAGCTAATTATGGTCGTGCCAACTTAACAGTGACACAAGCTGAGATTGATGAATTAAAGCAAAGGGATAATTTAATTATTCAAGATGTTATCGATGTGGTGGGTAATAACTGGACTTATGTTCAGAAACTTCAAGAGAATAGCCACTCGTTCATCTGGCAAGATCCGTTGGGTAAAGATATCACAGTCATAGTGGCGGAGGATTTAAGCGTTGAAAAAATCTCAACAGGCAACTTAGATTAAAATCGAATAAGGAGAGAATAAATGTCAAAAAAAACAAAAACGTGGTTAGTAATTATTGGAAGCTTACTTATTCTGACAATCGTTGGATTATATATATATACTTTTTCAAATACATCACAAGCAGACTCTACTTCTAATGAAGCGACTCAAATAGCTAGTCAATCTTCTGTTGTTAATGATAGTACTCAAGAAGAGATGATGGAAGAGCCGGTTGAACCGATTGAGCAAGAGTTTTTATTTGAAGACTTACCAATGAAAGAAGGTAAAGAAATATTTCCATCACAAGAAGGGGAGTTAACCTTAAGATCAGTTGGGGATGTGTTAATTCATGACCGTGTCAGTTATTTAGCTGACACTTACTCACCAATCTATCAAGATACTGTGGCGAATATGCTTGAAGAAGGTTTTGAACCTGACCTCTTTGATGAAGATGCAGCCTATGACTTTATGCCGATGTTAGCTCATATTCAACCTTATTTGGAATATGCTGATATTTCGATGGCTAATTTAGAAGTGATTGCTGCTTCACCGCAGCTACCAATGTCAGGGTATCCGCAGTTTAATGCACCGAGTGAGATTATTGCTGCACTGAAGCGAATTGGTATTGATATCGTAAGTAATGCTACAAATCATACCCTAGACTGGTTCAGTGAAGGCGCGCACTATTCACTTCAGAACTTGCAAGAAGAGGATATGATGTATGTAGGTAGTTATGAATCTTGGGAAGATTATAATACAAACCGAATAATAGAAGCAAATGGTATCAGTGTCGGCTTCTTAAATTATTCCTATGGAACCAATGGTATTCCCGTACCTGCTGGAGAAGAATATTTAATTAGTTTAATTGATGTTCCTTTAATGGTTGCTGAAGTGGACGCACTATCCGAACAAGTTGATGCGGTCGTTGTGAGCTTACAGTTAGGAGAGGAATACGCTACATTACCAAATGAAGAGCAATTTTATGTGTTTCAATCATTAAGTGATGCTGGTGCCAAACTTATCTTAGGTGGGCATCCACACGTATTACAACCCGTCGATTGGTATAACGGGGGTGAAACATTTGCTATATATTCTCAAGCTAGTTTTTTAACTGGACAAAGAGATTTAGATAATAAGCAAGGCGGTATTACTGAAGTAACGTTTCAGCGCGATGAGTCCGGTGAAGTGAATGTTGTGAATCCTAAGTTCATGCCTATATTTAACTTGGGGGTTGAAGCAGAGAAGATGTATCAAATTATTCCATTTGCTGATATCGACTTACATCAAATTCCCGATGGCCAACTGTGGTGGGATACGATTGATGAACGTATGCATACTTACGTGGATGATTTTGAGTTTGTAACGCATTTAGAAACGGAAGCAACTGAGGAAACAATAGATACTTTCAGATAGATGGAAAGCTACATTAGCTATTATTTTACATTTCTCTTGAGTTGTTATAATATAACTCTAATATTTTCACTAAATTTATAAGGGGATTTTAATAATGACTCAAGATGGGCGAATTGATTTCTTATATTTAAATGAACAAGATATGATTGATGCGGGCGTTTTAAATATGCAAGAATGTATTAACGTCATGGAAGATGTTTTTGGAATCTTAAGTACAGAAGATTACCGGATGGGTGGTAGAGAGAATAATTCTCACGGAATGGTTGTCTCATTCCCAGATGAACCTGAGCATAAAAGTATGCCGGCCAATGGTCCAGACCGTCGATTTTGTGCGATGCCAGCCTATCTAGGTGGCGAATATCGTATTGCTGGATGTAAGTGGTATGGTTCAAACCTTGATAATAAAGATAAAAACCTACCGCGTTCGATTCTCACAATGAATCTGAATGATGCCGATACAGGTGCACCATTAGCCTTTATGTCAGCTAATTTACTGAGTGCTTGGCGAACTGGGGCAATTCCGGGCGTAGGTGTGCGCTACCTTGCTAAGCCAGATTCAAAAGTGGTCGCAGTCTTAGGTGCGGGTGCGATCGGAAGTTCAACAGCTATCGCATTGCTTTTAGAAGCGAAAAACGCCGAAGTGTTTAAGGTCTATGATGTGGATGAATCTCAATCGCAGATTCTGAAGGAAGATTTAGAAGTAAAATTTCCAAATGTATCGATACAAATTGTACATTCAATTGAAGATGCTGTGAGAGAGACGGATATCTTAAACTTAGCAACTTCTGGAGAAGCAAATCCTAAGATTGAGAGTGAATGGATTAAACCAGGTGCTTTAATTATCGGATCTTCTTCAGGGAACTTTGATCCAGACTTTGTCATTAATAATGTTCGCTTAGTTGTCGATAATTGGAAGATGTATGAAGAAGTGAAATACGAAGATGTCTATCCATATAACACGCTTGAGATGGGCGTTTTAGGTCGATTATTCCTAGACTGGATTTATGAAGATCGCATGACGAGTGACATTATTATGAACGTAGGTGATATTATTAAAGGTAACGTTCATGCACGTGAGAATGACGATGATATTATCATCTTTGCTTTAGGTGGCCAACCTTTATATGATATTGCTTGGGGTTACCAAGTTTATCAAAATGCCTTAGAAAAAGATATCGGAACAAAACTTAATTTATGGGAAACAGCGTTTCAAGCGAGATAAAGAAAATCATTCTTTAGTATGCCTGTAAATATAAATATAAAAATCTCCTACCCACTGTGGGTAGGAGATTTTTTGTATAGTTACTTTTGATTAATTCCAATCTTCAGAATGATAACCAACGGGGTATGCCACTTCAGTTGGCGACAACACGCCGTCCTCGATGACTGGTAAATCAACAGGCAATTGACCTGTTGGTCCTTCTTCAGAAGAAGTGACACCAAAGATGACTTCAACCACAGCAGGAATGTTCGGACCGAATGATGCGACGGGCTCTTGTCCGCCTTCCGTTGGGTCCATACCGTTATATCCATAAGAAATTAATATTGCATCATTATCAGTAAAGTTTACGGCATCATATGGTTTGTTAATACTTACTTGCACCGTTGGAATGCCTTGTTCTTTTGCATACGTGAATATTTCTTGTGGAATTGCTGTTCTAAAGTTATCAGCAGCAAGAGAGGATTCATCTACCATACTAGTGTATACAACGACATGACTGGCTTGTGAGATTGCATCCGCAAAGTCAGTGAATTGACTTTCCTCATTATAAGTCAATACTTCATACGTAAAGTCAGATGAGAGTGATTCTTCTAATCGCATCCGCTCTATACTGAACTCAGTTCCAGGAACTTGATTTGGATCCGCTGTAAAAAATAATACATGATCATCCGCTTCTGGTTGAATCGGTAAAGCAGCTTGTGTATTTTCAATTAAAGTGACAGCATGATTGGAGATTTCACGTTCATTGGCACGATTCATCTCAGAGCCAACAATTTCTGTTGCATTCGCAACAACTTCATCCTCAGACTGACTTAAGAAATCATCCTCAAGTAAACCTAATTCATCCTTAAGCGTTAAAATGCGACGGACTGAATTGTCGATATTATCCATAGGGATTTCTTCGCTTTCAACTGCATCAACCAGGCCTTGAATCACCTCATCTAATAAAGCAAGATCGTCATTGGATCTAATAATAACAGGCATCAATAATATATCTGCACCAGCTTTTTTAGATAAGATTGAAGTTTCAACCTCACCAAAGTTATTTGCTATAGCTTCCATGTTTAAGGCATCTGTGATGACAATGCCTTCATAAGCCATCTCATCACGAACTAGATCTGTTAAGATTGCTGGAGAGAGTGTGGCAGGTAATAAGATATCAGAACCATCCTCTTCCGATACTTTCATCTCTGATTCTAGTTGTGGGAACTGGATATGTGCTGTCATAATCATATCAGTGTCTGCATCCATCACAGCTTTGAAAGGAAGTAATTCATTATTCATCAATTCATCAAAACTTTTATCAACGACAGGTAAGCCGAAGTGAGAATCGACATCGGTATCTCCATGTCCTGGGAAATGTTTCGCGGCAACAGCGACGTTATGTTCTTTAATCCCTTCGATATAACTCAAGCCATGTTCAGAAACGATCTCAGGATCAGAGGAGAATGAACGTAAACCGATGACTGGGTTTTTGGGGTTGTTATTTATATCAACCGATGGAGCAAAGTTTACATTGATGCCTAAGGCTTCAAGTTCACTCCCAATAATTTCACCAACTAGTTTCGAGTATTCTGGGTCATTTGTTGCTCCTAGAGCCATATTACCCGGTAATTGAGTTCCCGAACCCAAACGGTTCACGATTCCACCTTCTTGGTCAATTCCAATGAGAAGAGGTAAGTGATCACTTTCAACTTGAGAGGCTTGCATTTGATAGACGAGTCGGGCTGTTTGTTCTGTTTCAACCACATTTTCAGCAAATAAAATGACACCACCAAATTGATAGTCGGCTAAGATTTGACGAATATCTTCGTTTAATTCAGTCACGCCTACTTCTTCACCATCGACTTCCCAATTTCTAAAGTCTGGCATGAGCGTTTGAGCGACTTTCTCTTCGAGAGTCATATTTGCGATGATCTCGTCGACGCCATTATTACTATCTCCAGATTCTGCTTGTGCAGAATAGTAGGGCGTTGTGATGTTTAACAATAGCATTCCTGATAGAAATAATCTCGTGAGTTTTTTCATCATATTCTCCTTTATAAGTTAATTTAAAAGTCTTTCTGTAACTTTCACCTCCGCTATATTGTATATATTAAATGATAACATATAAGCGCTTTCCAACCGAGTGATAACCACTATAACAACCGATTATTTATGTGGTATTATTAGATTAGAATCAGGAAAATTCAATTGACTTTTGATAAAAATTTCAAGTTACGAGGGATAAAGATGAAAAAATTGTATTCGTTTCTGTATTATTCGGTTTTGTAGTTATTCCAGCAGATGTTAGTGCCCAGGAAAATTTATTTGGTAGATACGAAGTGACAAATGAGAATTCATTGATTAAAGAAATTCACATCCTCGAAAACCGGCTTCAAATTGTAATTGATAATGAATATTTAATTGAGAGTGAAACAGAAGATAAAACAGTAAAAAAAGTCATGGATTATAAGAATCTTATGGTGAATGAAGATGCTTTATACGGTATTTTTGATTTGGAGGCTCAGTCAGATGAAGATAATTCACAAAATCAACAATATCTAGAGATAAATTTTTTCGATGGCCAATCATTCCCTAGTTTTAGTTTAGATATTGTTAATCCTGAATATTTA
Source organism: Ruoffia sp. FAM 24228 (assembly GCF_045528575.1). NCBI lineage: Bacteria > Bacillati > Bacillota > Bacilli > Lactobacillales > Aerococcaceae > Ruoffia > Ruoffia sp. FAM 24228. The sequence continues at coordinate 8,942 of NZ_JBGQQZ010000046.1, read as the reverse complement.
ATCATTGATAATCAATACGTTCATTTTGAATTAGTGGAATATGGTCATAACTGAATGTTACAGCATTTGTAGAACGAATTCGTTTTATGAATGCTTTTTTATTTTGGTTGGAATTTTATAATTCTTTTAAATGGATATTGAGATTTGATATAATGGATATTAACGTTATGAAAAGTGAGGCGCATTATGTTTAAAGGATTAATTGAACGTTTTTTAAGTAAGCAAGCCAATGGAGTAGCTCGAACGAAAGCAGGAATCTTAGCTGGACGAGTGGGCTTAATCTCTAACTTTGTATTATTTGGAATTAAATTGCTGGCGGGGACAATATCAGGCAGTATTTCGATTATTACGGACGGGATGAATAACTTAGGCGATTCTGCGTCTTCTTTATTAACCTTATTCGGTTTTAGAGCAGCTTCTAAACCAGCTGATAAAGAACATCCTTACGGACATGAACGATCAGAATATATTACGGGCTTATTAATTTCTGTTGTTATCATTTATGTTGGTTTTCAATTTTTCACGTCTTCGATTAAACAAATCATGAATCCAACGCCTCTAAATGCCTCACCACTAGTCTTTATTTTATTAGTTGTGTCAATTCTAGTTAAGATTATACAAGGGAATTTTTACAAGACGGCTGCCAAGGCTATTCATTCCAATACATTACATAGTGCGGCACAAGATAGTATGAATGATGTCTTTGTAACTTTAATCGTACTCGTGTCCGCGACCGTTGAGACGGTGACGGGTTGGCAAATCGATGGTTACGCGGGTGCCTTGTTATCTGTGATCATCGTTTATAGTGGTATTCAGGCAATTAATGACTCGATTAGTGATTTATTAGGGACAAGTCCTTCCAAAGATGAAATCCAAGCAATGAAGACTTTATTGGATGAGTATGATTCAATCGTAGGCTACCATGATTTACTTGTGCATAATTATGGACCAAACAAAACCTTTGCGACGATTCATATTGAAATTGACGATAGTTGGGATTTAACTTACTCACATCAAGTAATTGATCAAATTGAAGCAGACTTTGAAGCGAAATTAGGGGTAGAATTAGTCTGTCACGTTGACCCAATTGCGATACAAAATGAAGAACGTACAGCTATTTACCGTCAAGTTAAAGAAATTCTTAAATCATTTCAATTAGATTTAAAGTTTCATGATTTTAAAGTAGATAGTAAAAATCATCGAAGTCATATCACTTTTGATGTAGTTATTCCTGATGGCGTGGAGGAAACAAATGAGGAATTATTCTCAATGATCCAAGAGAAGATTCATTCATACATCGGTGCTTATGAATTAGTCATAGAATTTGATCGACTTGATTTGTTAAAAGAAGTTTAAATATGAAGACACTCCTTCGGATACTTTTAGTAAACGAAAGAGTGTCTTTTAAGTTATTATTCGTAACCTTCTGTCATACAGCGATTTAAAATTTCAACAACATCATCTGGGTTTAAAGGAACGTAAGCACGTGATAAGCGTTCGGCAGGTCCTTTGGCCATTTCTTCGAAATGTTCATCCGTTTCAATACCTACTTCTGGAAGAGTCATAGGTAAACCGTTATCGACGAAGAATTGATAAGTCTTTTCAATCGCTTCTTCAGCCATTGCGAACTTATCATCGGTTTCTTCAATATCCCATACTTTGTTTGCATATCTCGCAAAACGGTCCACGGTTTTGTCACTTAAGATATATTTCATCCAACGTGGTGTTAGAATGGCTAATCCGACGGCATGGGTAATATCGTAGTAAGCAGATAAGTAATGTTCAATTGGGTGAGTTGTCCAACCGCCACCTTTACCCATCGATGTTAAGCCGTTTAATGCTACGGTTGACGCCCACATTAAATTCGAACGCGCTTCATAGTTCTCAGGATCTTCTAACGCTATCGGTAAGTATTTAATAGTGGCACGTAAGATGGACTCACTTAAGCTATCAGTAATAAAGGCATTGTCTTCTGCTTGAAAGTAGTTCTCAAACGTATGAGACATAATGTCTGCCGTACCAGCAGCAGTTTGGTTAGCGGGCACAGTATATGTATAAGTTGGATCCAAGATAGAAGCATATGGGTATAGATGTTTGCTTGCTGTTCCTTGCTTCATCTTTACATCGAAGTTTGTAATAACAGCGTTAAAATTCATCTCAGTCCCTGTTGCTGAAAGTGTCAAAATATCTACTAAAGGTAGCGCATCTGTAATTAAACTGCCATCCATAACTAAGTCCCAGGCATCGCCGTCGTATTTGGCAGCTGCCGCAATAACTTTAGAACAATCGATGGTTGAACCACCACCTACGGCTAAGATGACATCAATATCATTCTCTTTACAGATTTTTGCACCTTCACGAACCGTTTCAATCCGAGGATTAGGGTCAATGCCACTGAGTTCAAAAATCTCACAACCTTTTAGTAAATCTTGCACCTCGTCATAGATACCATTTCGCTTAATACTCCCGCCACCATAAGTGAGTAAAACTTTGTTTCCGAATTGTTTAATTAAATCAGGTAAGTGTTTAATTTTACCTTCACCAAAGTAAACTTTAGTTGGAATATCGTAATTAAATGCTCGCATCAAACAAACCTCCATTTGTATATTGTGTTACATTTATTGTACAAGACCTCGCTTTCAATTAGCAATTAAAAAGACTTACCAAGTAACTACTTGGTAAGTTAAATCATCATTAATCAATATCTTCGAAATCGGATTTTGTAGGTGTGTTGAATGGTTCCATATCGAAGTTACCTTCCCATCGATCGACACCCACCGATGTTTTCTTCTAAATTCGTAATTGTATATGTAATGTACCAACACTTGAACGATCCGAGAAACCTAGGACCATTGTAGGAAATGCTTTTCGATAGAATTTAATTGGATTCACTCCAACCAATAAGAGAATAACAACGTAGACGAGTAACATAAATACGACAGCAGAGTAGAGTGCTGAGATAAAGTTAATCATATACTAATAATCTCCATCCCTTGAGATAAAATCGTATTTGCTACAAGCGCTGAAATCCCGTAAGGCATTAATTTAATCACGTTTGTTAATACACTATTAACAGCGACTTGCGCAGATTGTAGAAATTCATCACAGGCTTTAATCGCATCAGGTTTTATATTTCTCATGAAGCGAATAGAGGCCGCAAAGAATGCTCCTATAATTACTACAGATACGATACTACTATTTGTTGTCATCACTGAGAATATATTATTAGGAATTAACTCTAAGAAGAATAGTGGAAATCTCTCAGCAGCAATACCTTCCATAGGCTAGTCCTAAAAATAAAGCAACCATCATCCGCATTGAAAAGGAAGTTTTTCGTTTTGACATATTGCGTATAATACCAATAATGACTAGTAGTAAAATGATCACGCCGATCGTGAACCGATGACTTATTTTTTAAAAAATTGTAAAAAAGGGTTGATTTATCATATTATTCCTCCTTAAATAATTTTAAAATGAAAGAAGCAAGCGATGCTCATGACTCTATAAGTCTATTTTATGAAATAAAATTCAAGTATCAAAGTAATTGATTCTAATTCTTAATCTTTGAAATATTAATTTGACAAAGGCAGAGATTTGCGTTACTCTATCTCAAGTAAATTAAATAAGAGAACAATACAGTATTGAGGCCGCTTGTAATATCAGTAATCAGAAATGATGAAAGGATTGCTAGCCGAAATGTCAAATTGATGTTGGGGATAGATTGAATAAGTCTATCACTGTCTTGTAGGGTTGCCCAAACTCTACGTAGGTGAGCGTGCTGTGTTGTGGGCAAAAGAACCTGTCAAATTCTGGCTGTGAGCTTTTGCTCGCAGCTTTTTTATATACATTTTTTAAAAGTGCAATGTAGTAATTCGCTCACCCTGCTGTAAAGTGTTCAAAATAAATGGAGGAACAAAGTGAAAAATATATTCAAGGCATTAGGAAGAGTCCGGATGCCACATACATATGTATTATTGTTTAGTTTTATTATTATTGCTGCCATCCTTTCTTGGATTGTCCCAGCAGGGGAATTTGAGCGAGTAATGGTTGGAGAACGTGAAATTATTAATCCAGATTCATTCGCACATGTTGCAAGTAATCCTCAAGGTATCTTTGAAGTGTTGAAGAGTATTCCAAGAGGTTTCGCTCGAACACAAGATATCTCTTACTTCTTATTTGTCACAGGTGGGTCATTTTTAATTATTAATAAAACCGGAATGATCGAATCGGCTTTAAGTCGAATTGTTAGTTCATTAAAAGGTAAAGAAGCTTTAGTCATTCCTGTTGTGGTACTAATTATGGGATTAGCAGGTTCAACGATTGGCTTGAGTGAAGAGACAATTGTCTTTATTGCTTTAGGTGTGTCATTAGCGCGAGCGATTGGTTATGACTCACTTATCGGGGTCGGAATGATTGGGCTTGGAGCAGGAGTTGGGTTTACATCTGGCTTCATGAATCCATTCTCAGTTGGGGTAGCACAATCGATCGCGGAATTACCCTTATTCTCAGGTATTGAATTGAGATTAGTCCTGTTTACCGTATTATGGATTGTAACGTCTTTATATTTAATTATTTATGGTAAACGTGTCAAAGCTGATTTAACAAATAGTATCGTTTATGATGAGGAAATGAAAGCAAGAAATCATGCGGACTTTCAAGATTTAAACACAACTGAAAACATCGAATTCACAACTAAACAGAAGATTATTGCAGCTGTTTTTGTTGGTGGCTTTGTTGTTATAGCATACGGTGTTATGAGCTTAGGCTGGTTTATAACTGAGATAGGTGCTGTATTCTTAGGTATGGGCTTAATTAGTGGTCTAATCTATGGAATGAGACCAGGAGATTTAGCAGATAACTTCATTGAAGGTGCTAAAGATATGATGTATGCAGCGTTAATTGTTGGATTAGCACAAAGTTTAGTGATTATTATGGAAGACGCGATGATCTTAGATACATTGATTAATGGTTTAACGGGTGCAATTTCAAACTTACCGTCTGTCTTATCAGCGGCTGGTATGTACGTCGTTCAAATTATTATTAACTTCTTTATTAGTTCAGGTAGTGGACAAGCGGCTGTTACAATGCCAATTATGGTACCTTTAGCAGATGCTTTAGATGTCACACGCCAAACTGCAGTATTAAGTTACCAATTAGGGAACGGCTTCCTAGATTCAATTATGCCGATGTCAGGAATCTTAATGGCTCAATTAGCAATTGCAGATATTCCTTACAAAAAATGGGTTAAATTCGCCATGCCTTTAATGGGTATTTGGTTAGCGATTGGTCTAGTCTTTATTATCTTTGCACAATTAGTCGGCTACGGACCATTTTAGAAATTTCGAAAGGGGAAATATTATATGTCAAAAGAACAATTACACGAAATCGTTTCAGAAATGCGCGAGGAATTACAAGGTTTAAGTGATTATATTTATGAAAATCCTGAACTAGGATTAAACGAATATAAATCATCACAAGCCCATGTTGATTTATTAAGAAAACATGGCTTTGACGTTGAGTATCCATACTTAGGATTCGATACGGCGTTTAAAGCAACCTTTGATTCAGGTAAAGAGGGGCCAACAGTTGCCTATTTATCAGAATATGATGCACTTCCAGGCATTGGTCACGGCTGTGGTCACAACATGCTTGGGACTGTAGATACGGGTGCAGGAATTGCCTTATCTAAAGTCGTTGGTGAAACAGGTGGGCGCGTCGTAGTTCTAGGAACGCCGGCTGAAGAAACTGATGGTGTTAAAGTTGATATGGCTAATGCTGATACGTTTGACGATGTGGATGTCGCTTTATGTACACATCCCTCTGATCAAAACTTAATGAGTAATGTATCGCTTGCGATGGAAGCTTTAGAATTTGAATTCTTTGGAAAAACAGCTCACGCGGCTGGTGCTCCTTGGGAAGGAATTAACGCTTTAGATGCTGCCATTAATATGTTCAATATGGTGAACGCGGGTCGTCAACAATTACGTCCAGATGCACGTGTTCATGGAATTATCGCTGAAGGCGGTGTCGCAGCCAATATTATTCCGGAATACACTCGTGTTCAATTCTATGTTCGTTCTCTAGATATTAATTACTTACAAGAAGTGAAAGATATGGTTATCCGAAGCGCTGAAGCAGCATCAAGTGCAGCAGGTACGACAATGAAATATAACTATTTTGAAAAGTCATACTATAATATGATCACGAACCAAAAATTAAGTGATACATATAACGCTAACGCAGCAGATTTAGGAATCGAAATGATCGATGCGGGTGAAGACTTATCAGGTTCCATCGATATGGGAAATGTCAGCCAAGTTGTCCCATCTATCCATTCATACTACGAAATTACAGATGGTGTACCAACTGCGGGTCATACCGTTGAATTCCGTGAAGCAACTCGTACTGAATTTGGTTACAAAGCGATGATGCGCACGGTTGAGATTCTAGCTAGAACAGGTTTTGATGTGATTACAAAACCAGAACTATTGGCAGAGATTAAAGAAGAGTTTAGCAAGATTGAAAAAGTAAACTAATTTAATATTTTTGAGTTTTGGTATCAGCGAGATTATTCTTGCTGATACTTTTTTTTGTGGATAAATATTAATAAAATCTGAAAAAAATATAATATATAGTGTATAAATAACATAACAATATTAACCATTTTTATTGTTTGCGATAGGCATCTGTTAAGTTACTTGATACGAAGGTTTAGTTTTTTATACTAATTATAGAGGAGCTGTATATTCTAATGAAAAAAATAGTTAAGTACGTCTTGCTAGTTGTGTCACTATTATTAATCAGTCAAACACCCGTCTCTGCCAACGATAATCAAAGTTATGTCAGTGATAATGAAGAAAGTCCGATCAGTCATATTGTCTTTAAGCCAGACAATGTTCAAATAACAGTAAATAATGAAGCAGCTGAGGCAAGGGAAATTATACTATTATTATCTAAGCATACAGATGAAGCCTTGCTTGCTCAAGTGGATCCAAATGCCGAGTCTGATGATTTACAAGTTTTACAAGATGAATTAGGAATTAGCTTTTACGCGATTGAAGATCAACTCGATTTAGAAAATAATCCGACTGTTTTTAATGTGATTGAACAAATTCAACATGCGTCATCCGGAATATATTCATCGATTGACCCTATGGGGAATGTCGTATTCACTATTTCTAACCCTGAGATTGTCGAGTCTGATGAGACGATTCGTGTAAAACTGTTTAATGAAGATCTCATTGAGTTCACTCGTAAAGAAGATAGTACATTGGAATATAATTCCTATGACTTTGTGTTAGTGGAGTAGTTAAAGTTTCAAACGGATTTGATATTTAATATTGAATAATTAATTTAAAGAAAAAGCAATTCGATAGCTGTACCTACAATGCTAGTGTACTCCATCGAATTGCTTTTTTATTCATCTGCAATTTCTTGAAGTAATTGGTCCACTTCTTCTTGCTTATGATTGGCATTCTCATATTCTTCAAAGTGAACAAGAATGCTAATGACTTTATCACAATGATTTTTACCGTTTTCAATATCACCTTTTTTAATATAATATAAACCTTTAAGATAATTTAGTTGATTTTTTTCATAGAAACTTTTTTCACCTATTAGAAAGGTTTCGGTCTCGGAGATTAAGTCATCAATATCTTCCAATTCGTTTCGTTTCAACAGATAATCAATCATATTAAGTAATACTTTCGAAAATTCTCCATTTAGCCTTAATTTAGAACCGTACTTTTTAATCTTATTAATGACCATAGTATTAAAATAATTCATGTGCTCAATATCCAAGAAAAACATACTATTTGCAAATAACGCTACTTCATAATGTCCCCAATCATAGACATCTTTTAAGTAATCCATAATAATATTGGTGTCATCGCGATTAAATCCATTATGATTGATTAACTGGAAACGTTGAGAGGCAATAATGGCATTGTGTAAGTGACGAAAGTTTGAATTTTCACTATATAATTCCTTTTCTTGTTCCACTAGTTTTTTTAAAAGTACTTTATTGCTCGAATAGTAAGCTTTTGAATATTGATTTAGAAAGTTACTTTGCAGTGGTGGGTCTGATGTAAGCACATGCACGATAAATTCACTATATTTAACATTCAATCGATCAAGAATCATTAGAAAATTATCGAGCTTAATATCATATTTATTATTTTCAAATTGCGATAAAAATTGAGGAGTGACAATACCCTCGGCGAGTTCTTTTTGCGTCATTTTTTTATTTTCGCGAATACTCTTGATTATTTTACCGTACGAAACCATTTTTGACCTCCTATAAGAATACTGGAATAATTTGCGATTAAATAATATATACTTTAAAGACAACCCAAAATCTATAAAATTATTTTATTATAAGTATATAGGGGGTGAGTTTATAAAGCAAATAATAATAATTATATGTTGTGTCATTTCACTAGACAGGAATGTTGAATTAATTGTTGAGTTAAGACCAGTTGACGAGGAAATAGTCAAAATTGAATTAATTTAAAATATTCAAATCAATTAATTTATCTTGAGTAAATATAAATGCCTTTTTACTCCCGATCGAGAAAGTATAAATATGGACAGAAAGTAAAGTAATAATTGATAGTTCTTTTTTGAACATAGATATGAGAAAAAATATATATGATTTATTTGAGATAAATATTTTAAATACAATAATTAACGAAATCATCTTTGTAGAATATATCTTATAAAGTGTAATAGATTATGAAAATGTTGTTAAAAAGATACAGAAGATCGGAAACAATCAAAAGTATTTTGATATATACTTTGAAGTCTATTTATATTTGGTTCTATAATTAATCGTGTTGGTGAGTTCTAAAAACTCACTGGTACGTTTTTTTGTATATCAATAGAAAAAGGTCAGTAGATTCCCTTATAATTAAGTCGACCAAAACCAATCAAAGGAGAATCTA
>NZ_JBGQQZ010000045.1:0-20525 GCF_045528575.1 Ruoffia sp. FAM 24228 | reverse complement strand
ATCGATTGCACACAAACGGAACACGATTCCACGGAAATCCTTACACTACCGAACACCGTTGGAAGTATTTTTGAGTTACTTAGATGAAGCAGTTTTGTCTAGCTTAATTTGACAAATCAAATTTTATAAAAATTCTCAACAAAAAACGCCTTCCAAAAGCGAGTCGGACTCTACTTTTGGAAAGCGATAAATGTTTAATTATTTAATGTATTTAGATTCTAAGCCTTCAGCTTCAAGATATTCTCTTAAAGGTACTAATCCTTCAGCTTCATATTTTTCTTTATATGCTTGGATTTCTTCAGCACTGTATAATTTAGAGTCCAGTTTTAAAGTTTCTACTGGGATTGGACGGTCTTGAGTAATTTTACAATCAATGACAACTGTACGGCCTTGTTTGAATTGTTCTACTGCTTCTTTCATAACGCTGTCAATATCTTCGATACGTGAAACTGTTAGACCCACAGCTCCTTGAGCTTCAGCAATCATAGCGTAGTCAACATCAGTAAAGTCAACACCGAAGATGTTTTTGTTAGTATCTTCATATTTGTTTTTAATGAAGGCATATTCAGTGTTAGCGAATACTACGTTAATAACTGGCATGTTATAACGAACGTTTGTTACTACATCTGGATATGTCATTGAGAACGCACCGTCACCGATGATGTTCCAAACTTGACGATCTGGATAAGTATTTTTCGCACCGATACCACCTGGAATTGCAATCCCCATTGTTGCGAATAATGGAGACGTACGCCACATATTCTTAGGAGTTAAGTTTAGGTGACGGATAGATGTTTGAGTTGAGTTACCAACATCAATTGAGTAAATAGCATCTTCGTCAGCGTGTTTATTAATAGCGTTATATACTTGATAGAATTGAAGAGGTCCTTCTTCTTTAGTTTCTAATTTGTTGATATATTGACGCCAGTTTTCGATATTTTTAAGGTTAGCATTCCACCATGCAGATCCTTCAACAGCATCTACTTTATCTAAGATCGCGTTCACAGCTTCACCAGCATCACCAAGGATAGCTACATCAGCTTTATGACGTTTACCTATCATAGTTGGATCGATATCGATTTGGATGAAGTTTTCAATGTTTCTGAAAGTTCCTTCAACTTCTGCGAATGGGAAGTTTGATCCAGCAAATAATACTGTATCTGCTTCTAAGATTGTTTCGTTCGCAGGTTTCCAACCAACACGGTAAGTTGATCCAGCTAAAGCTTCGAAGTCATATTCGAATGTTTCAAAGTTTTTACCAGTTGTAATTACTGGTGCTTTGATTTTACGAGCTAATTCTTGAACAGCTGGTCCGTGTCCCATAGTACCAATACCTGCATAGATTACAGGACGTTTAGATTTGTTTAATAATGCAACTGCTTCATCAATATCTTTATCGTTGATTGCTGATGGAACGTGGTGACGGTAGCTTGATCCTGAAGAATAGAATGCGTCTTCAGCGATTTCTTCAAAACCAAAGTTAGCTGGAACTTCTAATACAGCTACTCCACGTTTAGAAATTGCAGTTCTTGCAGCTTCGTCAATTAATTTAGGTAATTGCTCTGCATAAGCCACACGTTTGTTAAATACAGCAATATGATCATACATTGGATTTTGATTTAATTCTTGGAAGGCATCCAAATTTAATTCTCTTTGAGGACGAGATCCTAAAATCGCTACAACTGGAATATTATCCATAGCCGCATCGTAAAGACCGTTAATTAAATGCGATGCACCTGGTCCACCAGATCCAACAGTTACACCTAATTTTCCACCGAATTTCCGCTGCATCACTGCAGCCATAGCTCCAACTTCTTCGTGTTTAACTTGTAAGAACTTAATGTTGTTCTCTTCGTCTCCCATCGCGTCCATTAATGAGCTTAATGTTCCTGATGGAATACCATAGATGGTATCAACGCCCCATCCTTCTAATACTTTCAATACGGCCAAGCCGATTTTAATTTTTCTTCCTGACATTCAAAAAATCCTCCCAAAATATAATTATTTCTAACGTTATGATAATACCACTTCTCTAGAATAATTTAAACTATATTATGGATTAAATATTCATATTAAGTGATAAACTTTACCTATAATCACGTATAATATAGCCATAATCGCTATTATAACGCGCTTCGTTGGGGTTTTACCTTATATATATATACCCCATTCAGTTAAATAAAAACAGAAAAAAACACTTTGTCGAAAAGGTTTTATTTAAAATCAGCAAAAAATATGTGCTTGAACACTCATTTATTTGACTGTGTCTACATCTTAATGGTTATATTTATGGATTATACTGTCTGAACTTTCGTCAGTAATCTCCATAAAGGCGGATCATGTTTCAATCGATATGGTAAGTGGTTTGCCTTTGCTCTGCCACTCGTTGGACTATTTGATGTATTAGAGAATATCGTTTCATTCTTTCTGACTGCTAATCCAGTCTCTTTTTCCGACTGGTTAGTATTCACCGATTCAACATTAGCTGTGATTAAATTTGTTTTTTTGGAGATCGCAGTCATCTGGCTTGTACTCTCAATCATCGCGTTAGTAGGTAGTTATTTATACAGAAAATTATTTAATCCTGCCAAAACATCAGCGTAGCTGGAAGCTGGCTGCATTGGATAATTTACCTATTTCTTATAAATTATTTATCTTAGTAACTAAAATTGCAGACCACTCATTACAAGTGTTTGAGAAGCAATTTGACAGTTTTCTACGATAATTAGCTCATCGAGTGAATATGAGTGACGCAGCCATCAGTAAGCAAATGACTAAACTAAGCGAACATGGCTTGCTAGATATATACGTGAATCCAGCGAATAACCGCCATAATCAAATTCGCTTGACCGATGGGTGCACTCGGATATTAAATGACTGCACCCAAGTTCTAGATAAATTAGTAAAAGAACATTAGGATAAAGTTGACATTGACACCACTCAATTTGAAGGACAGATAATGGATCTCATTTCAACGTTTTATGAATAATATAATGACTCAGTAATCTTGGTAGTATTAACCAAGTTACCCCAAATACGATTCCGATTAATAAACCCATCAAAATTCCATTGTTCCGTCTACGATTATTATCATTTTCTTTCATCTTAACTACTCTGGTAATTCCATATTTTCTGTTACATCAATGGGAGTTAGTAATAGTCTAATAATACTGATTATTTTACATTGGCTTTGTCAATAAAATCATTCCTTCAACAGCCGTGTTCAATAAATCAACCTGTATATTTTTGCTTGAGTTCCCTTTGAAATCTGTGCATAGGCAGGAAATGTTGAGCATGTATGCATTGTAAAACTATTTTTTCTCCTTTATTTTTATACAATATCAGTTATTAACTAGTTTTAATCATATCCTACACAAGTTTTATGCTTCTGAAGACCTTGCATTAAATAATAATTTGCAAAGACTACCATTTTATTTATTGCAATTAGCTTTTTCAATCTAGTAATACTTCCTACGCTTCTTGTTTATCCGTATATTTTATGTTAGAATCTAATATCCAATTTGGAATCACAACTTATCCAGAGTAAGCAGAGGGAATTGGCCCGATGAAGCTTCAGCAACCTACCATTGGCAAGGTGCTAAATCCAACTCGAAAGAGGAAGATGAGTCTAACCCAGTTATTTGGCACGACGAATCTCGTTGTGCTTTTTTAAATTGAATAAATAACTAGGAGTGGTTGTCTTGTTACCAGAAAAAAATATTAGTTTTGAGGAGTTCATAAAGGGATTGAATGAGTTACAAATTATGCCTCAATTTAGATTTCGACGGAGCCAATCTGGAGATCTAGATGAACATGATTTGATTTTTCTAGTTTGTACGAAAGGCTCAAAAAAAGGTGCACACATAGGTCGAACATGTCTTTGCTGCATCGGGTCTGCTAGTATTAATGACTATGAAAGCTTTAAAGACAGTATGAGTTCGAATGATTATGATACTCTCTTGACCCTTTTGTTTAACTTCACATATACTGACTTGAGATACAAAGCAATTAACTAGTAATTTTATAAAGCACAAAATGAAGAGAGTCACAGACCATGCCTTATTTGCATAGTGTTGTGACTCTCTTTATTGTATTATTTCAGTTTTATCGCCTGTTTTTTTCAATCTACACTAATATAGCTAAACAATAAATGATTCAAATAGGCTTCAAAATCCCTGTTAGCTCATCTAATGTTTTCGGTGGGTTAACAAGAATTTCACGGGCCTTATCCATATCACCTTTCACATTATATGTTAAAATTCCTGTTGGTTTACCTTTAAAAAGATAATAAACAATATAACCACCGGCAACTTCTTCAATAATCGCATCATCACGGTTTCGACTCATTTCACCAACACCTTCAATAGAAATATCTAAGACATCCGTATAAGAAAGTGGCGCACCATGATTATAAACTTCTTCAGCGCCCGTCATGTTTCGTCCCGCTACTTTCCCAGAAAACTCCGCTTGCTCTTCATGTTCAAAACGATTACGTCCTATGATTACATCTGGATAATTCAACACATCTCCTGCTGCATAGATATGTTTGTTGGAAGTTTGCAAATACTTGTCAGCAATAACACCATTACCCACTTCTAAGCCAGCTGCTTCTGCTAACTCAACATTTGGCTTTAATCCAATTCCTAAAACAAGAATATCCGCTTTCAATACAGCGCCATTCTCTAATGTAAGACTCACTTGATCGTCTGCTACACTGTAACTATTAGCATAAGTATTGTTTATCAAAGAAACGCCAATATCTACAAAGCGCTGATGAAACTTTTCAGCTAGCATTCGTGGTAGTCGTTTTTCATTTAATATTTCATTAGGAAAAACAAGCGTCACATCCATATCATTCAGCTTTAGACCTGCTGCAAGTTCTGCTCCAACCCAGCCTCCTCCAACGATAATGACTTTGCTCCCAGGTTTGGCTAATTTTCGGAGGTTTCGGTAATCTTCTAAGTTTCTTAAAGCTAGGACACGCTCACTTTCCAGCCCATCAATCCACTTTGGAGCACCACCCAGTGCATAAAGCAATTTTTCGTATTGATAGATTTCTCCACTCTCAATCTCAATCGTTTGTTGATCGGCATTAATTTGCTTAACAGTTGTCCCAGTTAAGAAATCAATCGATTCATCATCCGAAATGTTATAATATATTGTTTCTTTTGGATAGTCTGGCTCTGTCCAAAATTCTTTGCTTAATGGAGGACGATAGTAGGGTTTGTCAGTTTCTTGTGTGACTATCAACAATGTCCCTTCACGGTCATACTTACGAATTTCCATTGCGGCATTGGCCCCAGCCATCCCGCCACCTAATATTATATATTTATATGAATGTTGCATAAATCATGCCTCCCTTTTTCTCTTCCTACATATATTACCAAAATTCTTCTTAAATGTTGTTGTATATGCTATATTTCATATTATCTCTCGAATTATATCTATGATTGTCTCAGTCATTCAAGTATAACCTATTAATAAAATATCAGCTTACTTATTGCCCATTTAGAGAAAAAGAAAGCTGCGATCCATAATCGTTAAAAATATACATAAAAGTGAGACACAAAACGATGCTAATGATATTGCATCGTTCTGTGCCTCTTTAATATTTCGGTTGTGTTATATGTATCTAAGTTCAACCTTAAATACTTTAATGGTATATTCTACTATCCGTGAAGCTGCTTAAAATTCTATGCAATCAGTGACCAAAGATGTTGAATCGTACCATTCTCTAACAGAATAAAAATACCCAAGCCGATGAAAACGACTGGTACGATGACTTTTTCGTAACGCTCAACTACTTCACCAATCATAGGAACCGAAGCCAATCGTTTAGATAAATAACATAAGCTAAAAATCCCAATGATAAAAACAAGGATCACAACCATGACTTCCTGGAAGGACATTCCAGTAAAGTAAGGAATATAAATTCCCAAATTATCTCCGCCAAGGGCAATGGTCAGAGCAACCACACTCGCAACTTCTGACTGTCTATGCGACATCTTTTCTTCCAAGTCCTTTTCATCTACATCTTCATCGATGAAGATAGCCCGAATCCCTAGAATCAAAGGAAGTAAACCAAGTAACCCGATCACCCAATCTTGTGGAATAAAGTTCAGGAAGTACGCTGCAATGAGACTAAAGCCAACGAGCAACCCCGTTCCAATATATTGGCCAATATAAATTGATCGTTGTTTACCAGTATTCATGGTAGAGAAAAGAATCGTTAAAACAACCAAATAATCGATGGACGTAGAGATAAAAACTAACATTGAAGATATAATTATTTCCATAAGCCTCCCCTTTCAATATGTTTATTAGAATTGGTGGTTTTCACACAAACACATCAACTTGGCCAAAGCCAAGGGGGAATGTTTAATAAATTGCTTCATATAAAACATCCAACTTTCATATTTTTTTCACATGACTCATATGCTTTCTAAACCAACGTTTATGAAGTCACTTTGTTCCCTCATGAATTATACCATTAAACATACAATGTTTCAGCCACTCAGCTTGCTCATTCTGCTTGTCTTCTTGGGAAATCCGTGCATGGGCGGAACATCTACTTCTTCTGTCGCTAACGCTCTTTCACAAGTAGTGTTACCGCTTCAACATGGGACGAGTTGATAGAATTGATGTATTTGCGATTTTTGGTGAAATGGTCGTATGCGGTAACATGTCGACTATTTCGTACGTTCGTGGGAACAGGTCAAAAGTAAATATTATCGAATTCTAACTCTTAATTGAATAGTATTTCTTATTTTATTGTAAAGTTTAATTCCCTCTATATGTTCAATCACCATAGACACGCAATAATCCTGAGTATAATTTAGATCATTAATCCATTTATTTGAATTAATTATAACAAGTGTAAAGGACGAAGTAGGTATATTTTGAGGTTCCCTCTTATACTCTTTTACACCTTTTTGATGGCATCCTTTTTTACGAGTATCGATTCCCGGATTTATAACTATTTCATATTTTTTATCAATCACATTTGCAAGTTGTTCCTCATCACTTAAATCTACTTCAGCAAATTGATTTACAAGAATATCAGAGTCTAACGCATGGAATAATTTAAATTCCAATTGATTTCCTAAATAACTATCTCCGCGAGTCATTTTTATTAGTGGATTGAATGTTAGCGCCACTGGCACCCTTTTATGACCTTTGGCTTCGAAAAAAAGCTTTGGAACATCAACAGAATAGACTTGAATCTTGTTTAATCCAATTGTAGCTTCATCCAATAAAACTACTCTATTATCAAAGGACGCTATAGCATACTCATAGTTTGGTAAACCGTAACCTAATGAGTTAAAATGAAACTTCTTCTTATCGGTATTAGTCCCTTTAACATTTTTAATTTCAGGTAATCTAGTTGATTGTAACAATAGGTTTTTCAACAAATTAGCAGATCCATTTGGATATTTATTTGCAATTTTCCCAAGTATATTTGTCACCATAGGTGCTGAAAAACTAGAACCCACATAATGTGTAAATAATCTTTCCATTAGTAAGTTTGACAATAAAGATAGCTTACCACTCATAGTTTCTTTAATGTTTCCACCGCTTTCTCGTAATATCATGTTACCACCATCGTGAACATCTTCTGGTTTTAATATATTATTAATACCCGGATCAACTCGTGTAAAAGAAGATGGCTCATTTTCATCAGCTATCGGTGTCCATAATTCTTTTTTATGAAAGTCTAGTGATTGCTCCATAATATTAATTTCATGAGCTACTGAACCTACTGTAATAGAAAGAGCAGAAAGATAACGCAGAGATCGACTACTACAAACACTACAAAAAAATAAAAAATGTTGCAGTAGACATAAAGTCACTTTACCTAAAAAGGAACCGAAGTATATTAAAGAAAAAGTTGCTCAAGGATGGCCACTAGTCGTCATCAGTGGATGGGCAAGTTTTAGCTTTTACAGTGGATGGCGAAGACTCCGCTGGGCGCCCACTCTATACTCTGACCTCCGACAGTGACGTAATCAGCGACAATAACCTCAGCGTTTTAATTCGCAATGGGGCTAGTTTGATTGAGGCGCGCAACAACGCCTACTGGTCTCGCACTTGGCTAGCCATTGCTTACTTCATCGGCTTGTTTACAATCGGTGTGCTAATCCTGTTCAACCTTGACTCTCTTTCCACATGGACTGTTGGACTGTACATTAAAGGTGCCGAGCCTGGGCCAATGATTAAGATTGGCTTCGCCGTCTCAGCATTGACACTGATTATTGTTGGCTTTATGTTTATGTTTATTACCTTTACCGAAATAGGCTAGTTAGTGTGTGCTCCCCCCCAGGCCGAAGCATGTGGGGAGTTTCTTTGTATTGACCGTCACAAACTCATTGAGAGTCACTTAGCAAGTTTCCTGATTAATATTTATGAAATTAACTTTCTAACTTAGTCGACAAATTAAAAAGGAAGACCCGCGTCTCCCTTTTAAGTCATTATTTAATTTCTTGAGTTGCTGCAAGTTCTTTGTACCAATAGGCACTCTTCTTAGGATAGCGTTCTTGCGTCTCAAAATCTACGTAGAATAGTCCATAGCGTTTTTCATAGCCATTAGACCAAGAGAAGACATCCATGAGAGACCAGATGAAGTATCCTTCAACCACAGCGCCGTCTCGTATCGCATCTGAAATGGCTTCTAAATGTTGTTTCACATAGTCAATTCGTGCATCATCATAGACAGTTCCATCAACAAAATCATCCTTATAGCCTAATCCATTCTCAGTGATATAGATTTTCTTGTAATTCGGATAATCTTTTTTAACGCGCATAATCTGATCATATAAGCCCTGAGGATAAATCATCCAATCCCAATCAGTACGAGGGACATCAACATCAAATTCTCGCTGGCCGACACCTTTAATCTGATATTTAGATCCACCTTTATCTCCTTTAGAGTTGTGTGTAATCTCTGTCTCACCTTCAAAGGCTTTCATCCAATCACTCATGTAATAATTAATTCCAAGGAAGTCATTCATATCTTTGGCAGCTTTTAAAGCTTCAAAGTCTTCATCTCTTAGGTCTAACTGTCCACCATTCACTGCAAGTATGTGATTCACACCATCCATTGTTTTCTCAGAATACTCTCCAAGATAAGTCGCATCCAGGATGAATTTATTATGGATGATATCCTCTAACTCCGCCGCACGTACATCTTCAGGGTTCTCTGGGTCTAGAGGATACTTAGTTGGCAAGGCATGCACTACACCTATCTCACCGCTATAGTCCGCTTCTTTATATAATTTGACCGCTCTTGCATGGGCAACCATCATATTATGATGTGATTGGAAGACTTTAGCTAGATCATACTTGATACCTGGCGGGAATTTACCAACCAGATATTGCCCATCCCCAATAGGTCCGATTTCATTAAAAGTAGTCCAGTACTTTACTTGAGTGAATTCCTTAAAGCAAAATTCTGCATAATCGACAAAGTGATCGATGTTTTCTCTGTTCAAAAAGTCACCTTTAGAATGAAGTGCTTCCGGTGTATCAAAGTGATGGAGTGTTACAAAAGGCTCCACATGTCGTTTATGACATTCATTGAATAGATTGTGGTAATATTCAACCCCTTTTGCATTCACTTCTCCATAACCCGTTGGAAAGATTCGTGACCAAGCGATAGAGATTCGAATACCATTCACACCAAACTCTTCCGCAAGCTGAAGATCAACGGGATACTTGTGGTAGAAATCACTTGCAGGTTCCGCAGTATACCAGTAATTATCCTCCAGATACTTATCCCAAGCAACAGGCCCTTTGCCATCCGTCTTGGTGGCTCCTTCTGCTTGATAAGCCGCAGTTGCCCCTCCGAAAATAAAGTTCTTTGGTAATGTTTTCATTAATTAGCCTCGATTCCTTATTGTAAATTCTCTTCAACAAATGCTAAAGCACCTTCACCATCACGCGTCAATGCTATATATTCCGCTCCGGCTGTCTTAGCCAGCTTGATGCCTAACTTATCCGTCTCTGCTTTCATATCCTCATAATTAGAAGCTACTTGTGGTGCTAGAATAACAAATTGATATTGAGGAAGTATCTCGCGGTGTGCTCCATAACTTCCAGCTGTAGCCTTAATAGGTCTATCATATTCTTTAGCAGCCTTGTTCAAGGCATTGGCTAAAAGTCCACTCGTTCCACCACCTGCACATAGTACCAGTACATTAGTTGATTCTGTCGCTTTAACAGCTGTTGAAGGCTGAGCTTTCACTGTTGTAGTCTCTTCAACCTGACTCTTCTCAAGAATCGCTGTAGCTTTACGTGTATCAAAGCTCTGTTCAACTTTGGCTTTTAATTCATCAGACGATGATACTCCTGACTCTTCTTCCGCTAGAATCTGACGGTCATAGACCTTCAAGAACGGGTAGTAGATTAAGACATCCACGATGATTAAGACGGCAACCAGGACAAAGGATAAGAATTGGAAGTTCGTTCCTAACAAGATACCAAGCGGTGCTGGTGTTGTCCATGGAAGATTCGTTGTAAAGCTATTCACTCCTAAGGCATCGATAAAGAATTTAAAGATCCAAACATTGGCAATCGGTGCAAAGATAAATGGCACAAAGAATACAGGATTCAAGACGATGGGTGCCCCGAACAAGATAGGTTCATTCACCCCAAAGAATGTGGGTATAACAGACGCGCGTCCAATGGCTTTGTTACGCTTAGACTTAGTCATCCACATAAACATGAATGGAACAACAAGCGTTGCACCAGTACCCCCCATTGTGACAATGAACATCTGAGTTCCAGATGTTAAGATTTTATCCGCATGTTCACCTGCTTGTAGTAATTGTAAGTTCACATCAATGTTGGCATAGGTAATAGCTGCAATAGCTGGCTCAACAATTGAAGGACCATGAATCCCAATGAACCAGAAGAATGCATACGCACCAAAGATAAGGGTAATCCCCAAGTAACCATCTGCTGCTTGGAATAAAGGCGCAAGTAAGGTACCAATAGATTCAGCAACATTTACGCCCAGTGTGCTTCTTACAAATAACGAAACCGCATAAAGGATAACCACTGAGACAGTAAAAGGAATTAAGTCCTTAAACACTTGAGATATATTAGGTGGGACTTCTTCTGGCATTGGAATCGTCACATTATTCTTCACACATACTTTATAGACATTGACCGTCACGAATGCAGCGATAAAGGCTGTGATTAGCCCCTTCGTCCCCATGAATTCCGTTAAGAATCCTCCTTCTTGGGCAGGATCGGCTGCCATCAATAAGAAGCCTACCATCGTTGCTAGCATAGTTGAGATATAGTTTATCTGATTAGTTGATTCCATGTCTCGATTCATAGAATCGGTCAATGACTTTGCTGTCGTCCCTGATACAAAGAAAGCTAAGATTCCCATAGAATAGTTATAAGGGACCATTAAGAAATTCTCAACTTCAGGACTCCAGTGGAATCCCCATGCGTTTGGCACATAGGCTAGTAGAATAAATATACTAGAGAAAAGAATGACTGGCATACCCGCGATAAAGCCATCACGGATAGCACGGATATAGATATTACGAGAGATTTTTTCGAAGAAAGGTTTCGCTTTTTCAATTTGAGCAATTAATGTATTCATAGCTTTACCCTATCCTTTCTTATAGAATCCAATTAAGTGATTAATTAGATCTTTAAGTAGTATGGTCGTCATCAGATGGTCTTGACCATGCATCATAATGACGCTGTATTCAATCTCTTCGCCAGATGCTTCTTTAGCAAGGAGATCAGTCTGAGCATTATGTGCACCAACTATCACTTCTTCAGCTTCTGCCACAAGTCTCTCAGCTTCGTCAAAGTCGCCATCTTTTGCTTTGTTCAAAGCATCTAATAGTTTAGATCGTGCTTCTCCTGCATAGGCAACAATTTCGAAGCCAATCATTCCCACTTCATCTTTGTTCATGTTAGTTCCTCCTTTTTCCAGAATACCTTTATTATAACCCAAAGTCGCAGGCTACTGCAGTACGATTGAGGACTTCATTCAGGTCTTCTATATTCTTTCTTCCTTCTGTCTGTAACCATTCACGAGCCGCTTCTTCCCCTTGTTCAATAAAGACTTGAACAGATCCTGCCCATGTTGCACGTCCACATAATACACCATTAAATCTCGCACCGGCTTCATAAGCGAATTCTAAAGTATCTTGGAATAATTTAGCGCTTACACCTGCACTTAGATAGATATAAGGGAGGTCTGTTGACGCATCTTGTTCTTTAAAAGCTGCTTTGGCCTCTTCTTGAGTATGTAATACTTCTCCGCTCGCAAATCCTTCTACATAATTCATATTCACTGGCACTTCCACTTTAAGCACATCAACTCCAAAGCGATCTTGAGAGAATACTTTCATCGCACCATTCACTTTATGCGCTTTCACTTTTGCGAATTCAAGACTTCCGTTATCTTCAATATTTTCGTCGTATGTAAGAATTTCAAGGAAGAATGGAATATCCTCTGCCGCACATTCTGAACCAATTCTTTCCATGTATGCTTGTTTTTGAATATTAACAAACCCACTACCATCCACATCATAATAAAGTAGGAACTTAACAGCATCTGCACCTTGTTCTTTAATGCGTTTTACTGACCATTCTACTAAGCAATCTGGTAAACGATCGGTCGTCGTAGCGTCATATCCAGTCTTTTCATAGGCTAGTAATAATCCAGCATTATCATCACGTGCTTGCGCAGCTGGTAGACCGTATTCTGGATCAAGTAGAATTGATGACGCATACGGTGTAAGTTCTTCTGATACAATTTCTTTTAATCGTTCAATCTGTTCAACGGTTGGCTCCTCACTTTGATACTTACTAATCATTCTCTTTAGGGCACCACGTTGGTCAAAGGCTAGGGCTGAGATAACGCCCTTATCATCAGTCAATTTGTTTAGGTAATCTAGTTTAGTCATTTTTATACTCCTCTAACTTGAATTTTATTGAATAAGGCCTCATAGTGATTCAAATTAACATGGCCTGTTATTTCTTCTTGAGCATTTAACATTCCTAAGACGTTCGCATGTTTCAGCAATGCCACATCGTCATAATTACGAGTGATTCCCGATACGATTCCTGCTACAGTCGAATCACCTGATCCAACCGGATTCACGATATCAATGGTTGGAATGTCTACTTTGTAATACAAATCATTATGTTTAGCAAAAGCACCTTCAGAACCGAGTGAGACAATGACCCACTCCACACCATTGAATAAGCTGTCTTGCAGTGCTTCTTTTAATAGATTTAAATCTTTATCTAATTCTCTGCCTAGTAATTGTGATAATTCATCCACATTAGGCTTAATGACTTTTGGTTTATGTCCAGATAATAGAACTTGTCTTAAACTTTCTCCGGAGGTGTCTAATACTACTGGGACTTCCTTAGCATTAGCAATCATAATGAGTTCAGCATAGTAATCTGTTGCTAAGCCTGAAGGGGTGCTACCCGATATTGACACAACTTCAGCATCCTTCAGCAAGCTTTCAAAATGATTTTTAAAGGCTTCTCCCTCTACATCTGAGATGGTCGGACCTGATTCAAGAATCTCTGTCTGCATTCCTTCATGTAAGATAGCAATGCAGTTTCTTGTATTTCCCTTAATCTGGTAAAAGTCATGATGAATAGCTCCTTGGTCTAATCGAGACTTAATATAATTCCCAAGGTCTCCTCCTACTAATCCAGTTGCTGTAAGATCTTCGTCTATTTCTTTTAAGACTCTGGTTACATTCAAGCCTTTACCACCTGCAGACTTATTCACATTACTCACTCGATTCACATCATCTAATTTGAATGTTGGTAATTGATAAGCGATATCCACGGATGGATTCATTGTGACAGTTAAGATTGACATAAGGTCACCTCTTCATCTAATCTTTGTATTCGCCACGGTCCCATTTTTCAAGAAATTCTTTAAAGAAATCTGGGTCTGTCTGGTCTACTTCTGCATGATCTAAATGACTAATCTTGGCAATTAATTCTTTGTTTTCGTCTGTTTCTTTATATTCAGCTGCAATAAAAGCATCAATAATATCACACATGAGTAATTCACCTGTAATCTTGCCACCGAAACCAATTACATTCGCATTCAATTCTTCTTTTGCATAGATAGCTGTTGACATATCACGAACTAAAGCTGAACGGATACCTGCTACCTTATTTACTGCGTTATTAATTCCTACACCAGTACCACAGATACAAATCCCTAGGTCTGCTTGGCCACTCGCCACAGCCTCTCCCACCTTTTTCCCGTAGATTGGATAGTGTGTTCTGACATTGTCATATGTTCCAAAGTCAAGGACCTCATAGCCTTGTTTCTTCAAATAATCAACTACAGTAATCTTTTCATAAGTCACAATATGGTCGCATCCAATAGCAATTTTCATTTTTTCTCCTCCAGTTAATTCAATTAACACATCTTGTTCAACATATCTACACGCACTTGATGGCGTCCACCATCATAGTCTGCAGATAAAAATTCAGTAGCAATATTCTTTGCTAATTCAGGTCCTACCATATTGGCTCCTATGGTAATCATTCTTGAATTATTATGTTCACGCGTCATATAAGCAGATCGTTCATCAGAGACTTCAGCTGCAACCATCCCCTTAATCTTAGTCGCAACCATGAAACTCCCTGCGCCATACCCATCAATGACAATTCCTAAGCGTCCCTCTTCTTCGTTCACTTTCTTCGCAACAACTAAAGTAGTATCTACAAAGTCAGCTGTTAATTCTTCACTGACGTCAATCACATCATAGTTCTCATCTAATAGATGGGCCTTCACAATCTCTTTTAACTGTTTACCGTCTCTATCCGCACCCAATATAACTTTCATTTTATTGCTCCTTTATGTCTGCTAATTTTGCTTTGCCTTTTTCCGTTCGATAGTAGAAACCGCTTTCTGATTTACTATACATATACTATATCACGAATGTTTAAAAAGTCAACACTTTTTAAACGTTTATTGTTTAAAAGGTGTTTATTAATTGTTTAAACGTTGATTTAATCGCTTTTATTGTCATAAAACTTTTTTATTGGTATGCAAAAAACTCCTTCTAAACTCAATTTACTTGAGTTTAGAAGGAGTTTACTTTAGTATTGTGTGTTTAGTTAAACAATTAATTCTGTGTATACTTGAATTGCTTGTTTTTTATCCTCATTAGATTCTTCCATAACTACCGCTGTTAGGTCAGATAAGTGACATAATTTAGAGAAATCCTCTTTCCCAACCTTTGACGAATCCAATAACAAATAACTCTCTACCGAGTGCTCTAATGCCATCTTTTGAGTGTAGGCTTCTGCGACAGATGACGTCATGACAATCCCGTCTTTAACACCATTACCACCAAAAAACATCTTCCCGAACCGCATATTCTCCAAAGACATATTCGTAATCTCACCTACAAACGACTGTGTGACACTTCTCATCTCACCACCGAGTAGATAGACATGGAATGTCTCGGACTTTTTCTTTAATAGAATATTAAAGATGGGAAGGCAGTTTGTTACAACCGACAGGGCTTGGTAATTAATCACCTCTGCTAACAAAGCCGTGGTCGTTCCTGGCCCAATAAAGATTACATCCCCTTCATCAATTAATTCAGAGGCTCTTTGAGCTATATATCGTTTCTGGTCCGTATTCTTATCAAATTTATCTTCATGCGCGATTTCCTTATATTGAAACGCACTATTACTACGAGCCCCACCATGGATTTTCTTTAATAGCCCCTGATTATCTAACTCTTCTAAATCTCTTCTCACTGTCATATCTGACACATTATAGCGAGACACAATCTCTGAAACCCTGACAGTTCCTTGTTCATTCACCCATCGAATGATTGCTTCATGTCTTTGATATTTATTCATACCCGTCCTCCTCGTTTATAAACTCACTATACAACATTTCTTTAGAGAACTCTACACTTAATGTTTAATTTATAAACATTCACTCATTAAAGCGTTCGCTAATGTTTGAATATAATCTATACGGATGTTTCCTTATTTCAATTGAAATAAATAACTTATTAAGTCAGTGTACTATCTTTATTCAATCCGGATTTATTCACTAAAATGTGATATCCCCGACCAACCGCATCGTTGATGATTGACCGTCACGAACTCGATCACGAACAATTAACAGGTTAAATTTCTCCCTATTCAAACCATCAAAAAGTATTTCTTATCGTTTAGTAAAGTGCTATAAACCGCTTATTGTAGGCTTTGTTAAAAAAGTTGTGTTTTGTTCAATTTCGTTTTGGAGCTTATTGTTACTTAAACACCAAGTTTCTCGCCATATGAACACTTATAAAAATAAATGTTCTGCAAGGTTTTAGTCTCCTTACAACACATTCTGAAATGCCCTGTGTACCCGATTTTGATACACTTTTATTTTGTAGATTCTCTCTTCATCAACTTCATCTTCGTAAAGAGCTGTAGCAGCCTTCTCAATTCCTATTATTCTTTCTTCAGATACTACTTCGTCTAGTCTTGCCTAGTTATCCTCATAGAAATCATTCAAAAGTATGCACATCAATATTCGGTATAAGCAATGTGTAAAGTCCTGAAAATACTATGAAGCACTTATTAAGAATCAATAAAAAGAAATACTCAAAGTCAAAAAGATGATGATTTAGAATTAGAAAATATGATTATAGATACGTTTAATTCGAATAGAAAAAGCATTGGTACAAGACGAATTAAGATTAATTTAAATGATAAGGGTTTCACTGTATCCAGACGAAAGATTGGTCGTGTCATAAAGAAATATAATCTAGTTTCTGTTTATACAAAAGATAAATATAAACATCATCCAAAAGAAACTAATGAAAAATCATTTAAATCGCACTTTTAATAGAGAACAACCAATGGAGGGCATTGGTAAATGATTTAACATGTGTAAAAGTAGCAAATACATGGCATTACATATGTTTACTTATTGATCTCATCTATAGAGAATTCGATGGTTACAGTGCAGGTAAAAATAAGGATTCAAATTTAGTTGTGAGAGCAAATAGTAAAATTATAGGACAAAATAAAAAAAGTCAGTAGACCAAGCCCACTGACTTTTGAAGCCCTTGTTTTTAATGATTAACGGTTAGACATGATGACTTTAATTTCGTCTTCATTAATACCTACCATCGCTTCGCCTAAATCAGTTGAGATTTCGACTAACTTGGCAGCATCTTTGTAATTGGCTACTGCTTCAACTATGGCTTTGGCACGTTTTTCTGGATTACCTGATTTGAAAATACCTGAACCAACGAAAACTCCTTCAGCACCTAATTGCATCATTAAAGCCGCATCAGCAGGTGTTGCCACCCCGCCAGCCGAAAAGTTCAACACAGGTAATTTACCAGTATCATGGACTCGCTTTAATAAATCATAAGAGACGCCTAATTCCTTAGCTTGGTTAAAGAGCTCATCATCTTGTAACGAAGCCAAATAACGGATTTGTTCATGGATTTTTCTTAAATGCCTAACCGCTTGACTGACATCCCCCGTTCCTGCTTCACCTTTAGTACGAATCATTTTAGCCCCTTCTTGAATACGGCGTAAAGCTTCACCTAAATCTCTAGCTCCACAAACGAAAGGTGTTTCAAATGGTTGTTTATCAATATGATAAACTTGATCAGCTACTGATAAGACTTCTGACTCATCAATATAGTCAATTTGTAAACTTTCTAAGATTTGAGCTTCGACAAAGTGACCAATTCTTACTTTCGCCATGACTGGTATAGAAACTGCTGCTTGAATTTCTTTTATCATTTGAGGGTCACTCATCCGACTAATACCACCAGCAGCTCGAATGTCTGCAGGAACTCTTTCTAAAGCCATGACCGCTACGGCACCAGCTGCTTCAGCAATTTTAGCTTGTCCCACATTTACCACGTCCATGATTACACCACCAGCTAATTGTTTATGTACTTCTTCAATTGATCGTTTCATTTTGATTGCTCCTTTATAAATATTGTCTCCACTTTAACAGTCTTTTGGATGTTTCTTAAGATGCAAAAATGGATATTTTTATGGGTCCAAATAGTTTTTTTATTGTATAATGGATAACACGAGAGGAGGAAAAGTATGATTACGGTGAACTTTAACGAAGACCAACACCTCTACTTACAAATAGTCGATGAAGTCATCCGGCAAATTGCCCAAGGACATTTAAAAAGTGGTGACCAACTACCCTCACGGCGGGCCTTGGCAGATCATTTAAAAGTCAGCCTTAATACGGTCATTAACGCATATGACCAACTGACAGATGAAGGCTATATAGTGCCGAGGGAAAGATCTGGTTATTATGTGGATATACTAGAAATTGATATGTTGCCCTCTGAGGAAATTGAGACAAAGTCGACAAAACATGAGCATTCTAAAATAATTAAAGCCAGCCAATATACTTATGATTTTCACTTTGCCAACCGTGATATGTCTACTTTAAATCCCAAACAATTATTGCAGTATGCACCCGAAGCTCTAGCAAGAAGCGTGGTTAATTGTAATTTAAAAAATGACTTGGGTGCTCTCTCTTTACGCTTGGCTATTGCTAATTATTTACGTAAATACCGGGGAGTGATGACTTCAGCTGATAATATCATCATTACAGGTGGTCATACGGCTAGCTTACAGACTCTATTTGCCTTATTAGAAGATGCGATTTATGCCTTAGAAGATCCTGGCTATTATAAAAATTTAGATCTCTTTACAGACTATCAGCAAAAGACTATTCGAATTCCGATTGATAAATATGGTTTCTCAGTTAAAGATTTGGAGATTACCTCAGCTAACATCGTGATTACTACGCCCAACCATCAGTTTCCCACTGGCATTATCATGGGGATGCGTCGACGTCAGCGCTTATTAAAATGGGCCTATCAGGCAGAAAACCGTTATATTATTGAAAATGACTACTATAATGAGTTCCGCCTTAAGGGCCGTCCTGTTCCTGCTTTGACTAGTCTGGACGACCAGGAGCGAGTCATTTTATTAGGGGCCTTTCGTCAAAGTATGGGGTCAATTTTTAAGATGTCTTATTTAGTTTTACCCGATCAATTAATGAAAAAATTCCATCAAGCTAAATTAAAAACCAGTGATATTTCCAGCTTTGAGCAATATTTAATGACTGATTTTCTCAATTCTGCCCATTTTCCTAAATATATTAATAGCCTTCGGACTAATTACCGTCGTAAGGAAAAAGCGGTTCTAGCAGCGCTTAACCAAACCCAACTACCCCTAACCATTAAGGAAGCAGGGGCTGGACTTTTCTTTATTATTAACATTGAGGGTGAGATTCCACCGACTGACGTGATTCAAACTAGGCTAGCTGAAAATAAGATCCGCTTACAACCGGTCAATCACTACGCTAAATTAAAGAACCAGTTCGACCAAAGTTATATTTTAGGTTATGGTGGGCTAGAGCTTGATGAAATTGATCAAGCTATTCAAGCTTTAGTCACTATTTTTAAATAAAGTAAAAGAAATTCAACGAGATAAACGACGATTACTGATACCGTCATAACTGCTAAAGTCACACAAGAAACATAAAACAAACATACGCCTACATGTTCAAAACTATCAATGTAGGCTGTGATTTCAAGCTTATATAAAAGCTCTATAAGTAATGGTAAGTGTACCTGTACTCACGTGTTGACTACTTTCTTCATAAGTTTGATAATTTTCCTATCCAACCTAACACCCTTGCACTTATTGACTAGTTCCCACGGTAATGGTTTCAACTTGACGACGATCTTGCACATCAAAGCGACTGAAATAAGCATTTAAAGACCCTTTTCGATGGTCTTCCACGACATCCACTAATTGATGAGAGAGGGCATCGCAACAGATGAAGCTCATGGCACCTTTGGCAGAAGCGTCACTCTTAAATTCATCAAAACAGAGATTTTGAGGTAAGCCCCATCGAGGGACGCTGAGACAGGGTTAAGGCGGCTTGATTGAAGACGCATCGCACGGTCTGGACGGAAACGGAAAAATCTTGGGCGATATCTTTCGCACTCATTACACGGTCCGCTGGATTCATGATAAGATGTTTGACTTGATTGGCGATAAAACAATGTTTATCAATCAGTGAAGTCGCTGCTGAAAAGGTTCGTTGACAATGGCAACATAAAAACGTTATTTATTAAGGATTAAATAGGCAGTTAGTCCGGATACCGGAGCTAAAGTAATCCGTGAGGAACAGGTTCCATTGATAACAATCCAATCACCCTGATTGATACATCCACAATGCTCACAAGCCTCAGGGACATGGGTTAATAAACCATGATAGAATAGGCTCTGACGACCTTTGAATTCCGTGACTTCAACAAGATTTGGATCAATATGAATACTAAGGTCTTTTATTTGCAAGGTTTTTAAGATGTTGAATTGCAATAATTAATGCGACAATTTTTTATTTACTCAATTAATAAGAGTTCGTGTAAAAATACTTCCAAAGGTGTTTGGTAATCTAAGCATTTCCTAGGTCGATTATTCATTAACCACAA
>NZ_JBGQQZ010000044.1:0-20666 GCF_045528575.1 Ruoffia sp. FAM 24228 | reverse complement strand
GAAGGTTCATTTAGTTAAAATCTACTTCGAGAACGCACTATTTTGTAGAAAAATTTCCAATTTTTCCAAGAACGATTAATTTATTCAAGAAACCAGCTTAAATTATAGAGGTATGAATTATTCAGGTTTGATTAATTAAATAATAATCGATAAGTTCACCCGTATAAATATCACTTGCGAATTGATATTGTAAACGACCTTCAGCATTCTCAACAGTTACGCCACCAATGTAAACAAGGGGCTTGTCTTCAAATAAATCATATTCAATTGAATCGTAGTCGATCCATGAGCCAACGACGTTTCCATTTTGTCCGAGGCGGTTTTTTGCAGTTTCTAAGACAAGGCCTGCTTTTTTAGGACGGTTTTCTTTAATTAGTAAGGTCGTTGCTGCTCCGATGAGGACACCGGTTGCTAAAAGTAGTCCACCTAAGAGACCGTTATTATCATAATTGTAGTTTTGGTTATTTTCACTCATGTACTTTCACTCCTAATTTTAGATTCTTAAACTAGTTTAACACGTTGTCTGTTTCATGGCTAAAGAAAACCTTGGAAACCATTATATAAAATGTGTATAATGACTGGTTTGATGAGAGAATTTTCAGTGTAATAATAACTACTTATAAATTGCAATTTGACGCGATTTATGCAACAATTAGAGGGATTGTTTACAGATAAATTATATTAGAAGGAGGCAGTTTAACTGCATGACTATTAATGATAATCAATTTAAACGAATTAAAGAATTAACTGAATTACAAGGGATTTCCGGTAATGAGGGCGAAGTAAGAGCTTACCTCAAAGAGAAATTAACACCACTTGTTGACGAAGTTGAGATAAGTGGCTTAGGAAATATCTTTGGAATTAAAAAATCATCAACAGAAGATGCACCTAAATTAATGGTTGCAGCTCATATGGATGAAGTTGGTTTCATGGTAAGCCAAATTAACGATAACGGAACATTCAAAGTGACACCGATCGGTGGCTGGAATGTGTACGCTGTATCGGCACAACGTTTTACTTTACAAACAAAACAAGGAAACTATCCTTGTGTCTCAAGTGCAGTGGCTCCTCACTTATTACGCGGAAGCAAAGCACAATCATTAAAACCATCAGATATTTTATTTGATGCTGGTTTTACTTCCAAAGAAGAAGCGATGTCTTATGGCGTACGTCCAGGCGATAGCTTAGTCCCTGATGTAGAGACAATTCGTACAGCGAATAACGAATCAATCATTAGTAAAGCTTGGGATAACCGTTACGGGAGTGCTGTAATCTTAGATACATTAGAAAAAATCCAAGGTCAATCACTTAATTCAGAATTAATTATGGGCGCATCTGTTCAAGAGGAAGTGGGCTTACGTGGTATTCGTGGAGCAGTTCACCGTTATCAACCAGATTTATTCTTAGCGGTTGATTGCTCACCAGCTGCTGATGCTGAAGGTAAGAAAGATGTTCAAGGTCGCTTAGGCGAAGGCTTCTTACTACGCGTTCAAGATCCAGGAATGATTACTCACAAAGGTTTACGTGAATATTTATTAGATACGGCAGAGACAAACAATATTCCGTATCAATATTTCTTCTCAAAAGGTGGAACAGACGCAGGTGCTGCTCACACGATGAATGATGGTGTCATCAGTGGAGTTATTGGTGTGCCAGCGAGATATATTCATGGTCATCAATCACTCTTTAGAATTTCTGACTATGAAGCTGCACAAGCAATGTTAGAAGCTGTAGTCACAACATTTGATCGTACGACTTACGAAACGTTAGTTCAAAATACTTAATATCGGCTGAAAGAAAGGATATAATAATTATGTGGATTGCATTTTACAATGAACAAGGTGTTGGAGATGTCTTAATGTTAACTCGCGGGAAAGCAGACGAGAATCATTTATCAACAGAATCAAATAATGGTGTAACAATCGTGAGAGATAGTACTCAAGATAACGAAGTTATGTCAATTAATTTATTTAATATTTCTGAAACATTTAAACCAAATGGTCATGGGAATGTTGATTTAACTGAAGAGCAAGTGTCTCAAGTTAATGACAAGATTAAAGAAGCGGGATTTGACATTGAAGTAGAGGTTGACTCAAAACCTAAATTCGTAGTAGGATACGTTGAATCATGTAAAAAACACGAGGATAGCGACCATTTATCAGTGACACAAACAAATGTCGGCGGAGAAGTTTTACAAATTGTTTGTGGAGCAGATAATATTGCTGAAGATATGAATGTCCTCGTGGCTCGCCCAGGCGCTACAATGCCTAATGGTATGATTATTTGGCCAGGTGAATTACGTGGTGTTGAGAGTTCTGGTATGATTTGTTCAACCCGTGAATTAGGTTTATCTGATATCGAAGATTTACCAGGTATTTGGGAGTTGAAAGATTCTTTTGAGCCAGGAATGAGCCTTGAAGAAGTTGTCGCTTCATACAAGTAATAAAAGT
This sequence comes from Ruoffia sp. FAM 24228, assembly GCF_045528575.1. Taxonomy (NCBI): domain Bacteria; kingdom Bacillati; phylum Bacillota; class Bacilli; order Lactobacillales; family Aerococcaceae; genus Ruoffia; species Ruoffia sp. FAM 24228. The sequence goes on along the minus strand of NZ_JBGQQZ010000044.1, from coordinate 18,216 downwards.
TGATTAAACTAGTAGTCAAGGATGTGTAATAATGAAAAAATACGAAGGACCCGCATTTAACAACCGAAGTGGTCAGTCAGATAAAAGACGCTTCGCTCATCCAACTCAAGGAATGGATTCTGGTAAATCTAAGTTTGAACCAGCCTATCTGAATCAACAAAAGAAAAAGCAACAACCCAAAGATAATCAGCTGGTTGAAGCGAAAGAAACAAAAGAGGACTCACTTCGTGAACCAAAACAGACAACTCAACAAAGTGGACTGGAACATTATGAGATTCCTTTTTTGAAGAAGCAAAATAAACAGACGACATCGTTAAATACGCAACAGAGCTTAGAAGAAACTCAATTAAATGATGATGAAACATCGATGGTAGTCAGTAACTGGGATGCAACTAAACCGTCTCTGAGGTCCAATTACGAACCTTCATTTAAGAAACAAGTGGCAAATACTCATGAAGTTCAAGATGAAGAAGAACAAATTGAAGACAATTCATTTGAAGAGCGACCTTTCAAAGCGACTGAATTACCAAAACCATATAAGAAACCAAAATTAAGCAACCGACAAGTAGACGAGAATACAAGATTACTAGCTAAAAGATTGCAAAAATCTAAAAACAACTTTTTATTGTTTGAGGACTAGGAGGCAATAAAATATATGAATATGATTAATAAAGAACATAAATATCATTTTGTTGGAATAAAAGGGTCTGGAATGAGTGCTTTAGCACTGATTCTTCATGGCGAAGACTTTGAAGTTCAAGGAAGTGATGTAGGGAAATATTTCTTTACACAACAAGAATTAGAAAACCAAAATATTACGATTTTAGAATTTGATGCTGACAATATTACCGAGGATTTAACAATTATTGCTGGGAATGCATTTAATGATGATCATCCAGAATTAGTTAGAGCCAGAGAATTAGGCTTAGAAATTTATCGTTACCATGACTTTATTGGTGGTTTAATTCAGAACTATACAAGCATTGCAGTGACAGGTTCACACGGTAAGACATCAACAACTGGCTTACTATCACACACATTGAAAAATCTTGCACCGACAAGTTATTTAATTGGTGATGGAACTGGATTTGGGGATGAGACAGCGACATACTTTGCACTAGAAGCATGTGAATACCGCCGTCATTTCTTAGCTTACAAACCGGATTATACTATTGTTACTAACATTGATTTTGATCATCCAGATTACTACCGCTCAATTGAGGATGTATTTGAAGCGATTCAAACGTTCTCTAATCAAGCGAATAAAGCAATTATTGCTTGTGGGGATGACGAATATTTATCGGAATTAAAGGCAGAGGTGCCTATTTATTACTATGGACTGACTGAAGAATCACAAGTACATGCAAAAAATATCGACCGAACTGTTGAAGGGTCTGAATTCGACGTTGTCATTGACGGGGAAGTATTCGGAAGATTTGCAATTCCAGTCTTTGGTGAGCACAATATCTTAAATGCTTTATCAGTCATTACAGTGCTTTATTTAGAAGGCTTTAGAGCAGAAGATGTTAAAGAGCATATCGCAACTTTTGCTGGCGTGAAACGTCGTTTCTCAGCACGTCAAATTCAAGATTTAACAATCATTGATGACTATGCACATCATCCATCTGAGATTACAGCAACCATCGATGCAGCAAAACAACGCTACCCAAATCGTGAAATTGTCGCAATCTTCCAACCCCATACGTTCTCTAGAACGGTGGCGATGTTGAATGAGTTTGCAGAGTCGCTTTCTTTAGCGGATAAAGTGTATCTTGTAGAGATATTTAACTCAGCGCGTGAAGCGAACGGGGAAGTAACCATTGAAGACCTTGCGAAATTAATCCATCAAAATGTTGAAATCATCTCAACGGATCACTTATCACCATTAATGGGTTATAAAGATGCAGTATTCCTGTTCATGGGCGCAGGAGACATTGATGAACTTTCTCGTCAATTTGAGAAAGCATATGCTAACTTAAGCCCGAACCGATTATAGAATAGAAACAACAAGCGGCCAACGAGTTAGAATTCGTTGGCTGTTTGTGCTTAATAATTAAAGATGGAGGAATATTCAATGAGTCAACGTAAAATTATGTTAATTGACGGAAGTAGTCTTGCCTTTCGAGCTTTTTATTCAATCTTAGATTTAGACCGTTTTAAGAACAAATCAGGTCTACACACGAATGCACTTTATAGTTTTCATCGAATGTTAGACAGTGTCATGGAACAATTTCAACCGACACACATATTAGTCGCATTTGACAAAAGTGAAGTGACATTCAGAACGGATATGTTTAAAGAGTATAAAGGCGGGCGACAAAAAACGCCAAGTGAATTCAAAGAACAAATGCCTTATCTTAAAGTCTTATTAGATGCATACGGAATGAAACACTATGATATCTTGCATTATGAAGCGGATGATGTGATTGGAACACTATCGCATCAAGCAGATTCGCATGATGAAGTTATTGTTATTTCTGGAGATAAAGACTTAATTCAACTCGCCACAGACAACGTCACGGTGTATATTACCCGCAAAGGTGTGAGCCAATTAGAAGCTTATACGCCAGAGACAGTGATGGAAACATACGGAGTGACGCCAAAGCAGTTTATTGAGTTAAAAGGTCTAATGGGAGACCCATCGGATAATTACCCAGGTGTCACACGCATCGGTGAGAAGACGGCCATTAAATTAATCAAAGAATATCATTCTGTCGAAGAATTGTATGAGCGTCTTGATGAGTTAAAACCATCTAAGATGAAAGAAAACTTAACCAATGAAAAAGAAGAAGCGTTCATGAGTAGAGAATTAGCTGAAATCTTATTGGAAGCGCCAATTGAAATCGGGATTGACGACATCACTTATGAAGGGAAGAATATTGAAGAGCTCGTTGAATTTTACCGTCAAATGGAATTTAATAGTTTCTTGACTGAACTTCAAGCGACGTCAGATGTCGATATCACAGCGATTGAATCGGACGAACCACAACTTGAATACGACGTACAGTTTGTAGATGCAATCACAGAAGATATTTTACCTAAACAAACAGCAGTATACTTTGAAACTATTGGGGACAATTATCATTTTGATGATGTTTTATATGTTTCTTGGTATGATCAAGTTGCGAATACGGTTTATGTTGCTGAGGCATCTGTCGCTTTAAATGAAACGAATTTCAAAGCTTGGCTAGAAGATGAGTCAGTTGATAAAATTTTATTCGACTCAAAACGAGATGAAGTCTTAACAAGTCATTATGGGATTCAATTAAAAGGAATCATATTTGATACTTTAATTGCGGCTTACCTCGTTGAAGCGAATCATATGGACGAGATTGCGAATGTCGTCAGAGCGCTAGAAGTACCAGTGAATGTTGAGTTAGACGAGATGGTTTACGGAAAAGGTGCTAAGCGAAAATTAGCAGAAGACACAGAGGTAACCGTAAACCATGTCGCAAGTAAAGCCATAGCATTGGATGCGTTAGTAGAGCCATTACGTACTCGTCTAGTTGATTTAGAGATGGATGATCTATACGAAGACATCGAAGTGCCAGTGGCACGTGTTCTAGCTCGAATGGAAATTGCCGGAATTAAAGTAGACGGCGCAACATTAGAAGAGAAGAACGAAGAATTAATCGAACGATTAAAACAAATGGAAGCTCGTATTCACGAATATGCGGGTGAAGAATTTAACGTGAATTCACCAAAACAGTTAGGTGAAATTCTATTCGATAAGATGGGCTTACCAGTCATTAAAAAGACTAAAACAGGCTACAGTACAGCTGCCAACGTTCTTGAAAAACTGTTAGATAAGCATCCCATTATTCAAGAAATTCTTGATTACCGTTCTATCAGTAAACTTCAAGGAACTTACTTAGCTGGCCTACCAGGATATATTAAAGAAGATGGGAAGATCCATACGAAATTCGTCCAAACTTTAACGCAAACGGGTCGTTTAAGTAGTGCGGATCCAAACTTACAAAATATTCCGGTACGTTTAGAAGAAGGCCGTAAAATTCGTCAAGCCTTCATTCCTTCAGAAGAAGGTTGGCAATTATTTGGTGCCGACTATTCGCAAATTGAACTCCGTGTACTTGCGCATATCAGTAAAGAAGAACATATGACGAATGACTTTATTGCGGGTGAAGATATTCACTCGGCTACTGCAAGACGTGTATTCAATTTAGAATCGACGTCAGATGTTGATAGTAACTTACGTCGCCAAGCTAAAGCTGTAAACTTCGGAATTGTATATGGAATTAGTGATTACGGATTATCACAAAACTTAAATATTCCAAGACCTGAAGCAAAAGAATTCATTGAACGTTACTTTGAAATGTACCCAGGTGTTCAAAAATTTATGGCTGACATTGTTGAAAAAGCTCGAGAAGATGGCTACGTCAGCACATTATTCCATCGCCGTCGATACTTACCTGACATTAAGGCAAGTAACTTCAATATCCGTTCATTTGCAGAACGCACAGCGATGAACTCGCCAATACAAGGAACAGCAGCAGATATCTTGAAAATTGCGATGATTCGTCTACAAAAAGCCATTGACGATGAAGGACTTCAAGCAAGAATCTTACTACAAGTGCATGATGAGTTAATCTTAGAAGCACCTGCAGAGGAGATGGAACGCTTAAGTGAGCTCGTACCAGAAATTATGGAACACGCTGCAAATTTAGACGTACCTTTAGAAGTTGACTATAACCAAGGGATTAATTGGTACGAACTATAATATTGAATACTAGACTCTTACTCTTAATAGGGTGAGGGTCTTTTTTTGGTGTTTGTCTGCGTGTTTAACTGGAAGAATAAAAAATAATTGTTCCAGCTGCGGTGCTTAACTGGAAGAATAAAAAATAATTGTTCCAGCTGCGGTGCTTAACTGGAAGAATAAAAAATAATTGTTCCAGCTGCGGCGTTTAACTGGAAGAATAAAAAATAATTGTTCTAGCTGCGGTGTTTAACTTGAACAATCTAAATTTATTCCTCCTGAAGTTCAATCAATTGCTTGATAACTGGGATTATCCTATAATTAAATTACTGTTTATTGAAGTTGATCACAGTTTCTACGGTGAAAGTGGCGAAAATTACAACGCCAATCACCCAATATCATAAAAGGAGTCGAAGTATGAAAAAAGCAAAAAATATAATTACCTTACTTGTCTTAGTCAGCTTAGTTCTCGTCGGTTGTACATCAGGTGCTTCAGGTGACACCATTAAGATTGGATCTAAAGACTTCACTGAGAGTCTAATCGTGAGTGAAATTTACGCCCTAGCCTTGGAAGAGAATGGTTACTCAGTCGAGCGCGTACCAAGTATCGCGAGTTCAGTGATTCCACAAGCCATTGAAAATGCAGAAATTGATCTGTATCCAGAATATACTGGGACAGCGTTATTAAGTATCTTCAATTTACCGATGGATACAGACCCGGACAGCGTTGCCGAAACAATACGCACTGCCTACGAAGAAGGTGGCGAGTTAACTACGCTTGAATATGCGCCAGCGAACGATTCACAAGGTATCGCAATTACAACTGCTGCTTCTGAAGAATATGGTATTGAGACGATAAGTGATTTACAAGCAAATGCTGAAAACATTCGTTTTGCATCTCAAGGGGAGTTCGAAGAACGAGAAGACGGCTTAGAAGGACTTGAAGGAGTTTATGGTGAATTCAATTTTGAATCAATCACGGTCTATGATAATAGCTTAAAATACCAAGTCTTAAGTAGTGATGAAGCTGATGCGACACCTGCTTACACGACTGAAGGGCAATTATCGAATACAGATTTGTATAAAGTATTAGAAGATGACCAAAACTTCTGGCCACCTTATAATTTAGTACCAGTTGTTCGCCAAGAAGTATTAGATGCGAACCCTGATATTGAAACCATTATTAATGACATTAACGCAACATTAGATACACAAACCGTTGTAGATCTGAATGCTAGCGTTGATATTGATGGGCGAGACTATATGGAAGTTGCGGAAGAATACTATAATTCGATTCAATAAACTAAGCACACAAATTTTTACGCGAGTAGAAGAAAGCCCTCTACTTGCGTATTTTTATTGGAAACAAATATTTTGGGAAAAGTGTCTTAATCATGTAAACTATACAGAAGATGCGACAACAAATTAGAATTGGAGGGAATTGCTTGCTTTATCAAATTATTGAATACTTTCAAACGGACTCTAGTGAGTTCATCGGATACTTAATCCAACATATTAAACTAAGCCTAATTGCCTTAATTATTGCGATTTGTATCGGCATACCTTTAGGTTATATAAGCTATCGAAATAAGAAATTAGGTGAGGTCCTAACGACGTCCTCGCAATTACTGAGAATCATACCGAGTTTAGCGGTGTTATTCATCTTAATACCAATCATCGGGGTGGGAGAATTACCGGCACTGATTGCGTTAACTTTTCTAGCCATTCCACCAATTATTATGAATACAATTTTAGGCTTTAATGAGATCCCGGCAATCACTTTAGAAGTGGCGCGAGGCATTGGAATGAACCAGAAGCAATTACGTAACCGGATTGAAATTCCACTTGCGGCGCCTTACATTTTAAATGGAATTAAACTAGCCTTAGTTGAAATTATTGCCAGTGCAACTTTAGCAACCTATATCGGAGCTGGAGGATTGGGAACGTTAATCTTTACTGGATTAGGACTTTACCGAATGGATTTATTAGTCATCGGTGGGGGAACGGTGGCATTATTATCGCTATTAAGTATGGCTTTAATGGATTTATTAATAGAGAAAGTGGGGGAGAACCATGGCTAATACTAAGATAAAATTCAGAAACATCAACAAATCTTTTGGTGACAAAGAAATCATCAAAGACTTGTCTTTTGATATCGAAGAAGGTCAATTCATAACGATCCTTGGCTCATCTGGGTCAGGTAAGACAACGACTTTAAAAATGGTCAACCGCTTGATCGAACCAAACAGTGGTCAAATTGAAATCAATGATAAAGAAATTAAAGAGTATGATTTAATCGAATTGCGCCGACAAATCGGCTATGTTGTTCAACAAATTGGACTTTTCCCACACATTACGATTGAAAAGAATATTGCTACCGTGCCAGAATTACTTGGCTGGGAACCAGAAAAGATTAAAGAACGCGTAACTGAACTAATGGCTTTAATTCAATTGCCGTATACCGAATATGCACACCGATATCCTAAGCAATTATCCGGTGGTCAACAACAGCGTATTGGCGTGGCACGTGCACTCGCAGCCAATCCTCAAATTATGTTGTTAGACGAGCCTTTTGGTTCTGTTGATGCGATTACCCGTAAAGAATTGCAGTCACAAATTAAAGCAATCCATGCAGAATTAGACAGTAAAACATTCCTATTCGTTACACATGACATCAATGAAGCCTTCTTACTCGGCGATCGAGTAATGATTATGGATAAAGGACGCATTGAACAATATGATACTCCTCAAAATATTATAAAAAATCCAAAAGGTGCATTCGTGAATAGTTTATTAGATACGGTTCGCGAAGAAGAATCATTATGGAGTGAGTTAATATGATCGATTACTTAGTTCGATATAGTGACCGTCTTATTGATGCGACAGTAACACATCTGCAACTTGTGACCATCTCATTACTCATCGCCATTGCGATTGCTGGCGTGATTATCTACACTTTAATTCATAACCAAAGATGGTTAAAGCGACTGACTTACTTTTTCTCTGCTTTATATTCCGTTCCAAGTTATGCTTTGTTTGCGCTATTAATTCCTGTGACAGGCTTAGGCGCAGATACGGCTATGATTGTCCTCACATTGTACTGTGAATATATTTTGCTGCGGACCTTTAGTACAGGAATACAAGAAATTGACCCTATGATTGTGGAAGCAGCCATTGGCATGGGAATGACGGATAAAGAATTATTCTTTCGAATCTACCTGCCACTTTCTTCTAAAACAATCTTTAGTGGGATTCGACTCGCCATGACTTCGAGTATCGGAATTGCGACCATAGGTGCGACAATTAATGCTGGAGGCTTGGGAACGATTCTCTTCTCAGGTTTAAGAACACAAGACATGGTTCAAATTCTTTGGGGGATGATTTTGACGGTTTTATTATGTATTGCGTGCAACTTTATCCTAAAACAGATTGAAAAATTTGCGTTAAGAAACTATGAATTGGAAGGTTAATTTGCTCATAAAAGACTGAAATTACTTAAGTACTCCCAAATGTGAAAGCATTTGGGTATTTTAATATTATTCGGTATTTTATGTCCAAAGTATATAGAAATTTTGTTATAATTATCATATGTAGAAAGAGGTGCTTGCATGCCCGAGTTACCGGAAGTTGAAGTAAATCGAAAAGGTTTAGACAAATTAGTCAAAGGTAAAAAAATTAAAAATATTAACGTCTTTTGGAAGCGGATTGTTGTTCAATTTGAAGAGAATCCAAATGTTCTTCAACCATTAATTGATGAGACCATATTATCGGTGGACAGACGAGGTAAATACTTATTATTCCGTTTCCCCGAAAGTTATTTAGTGTCTCATTTGCGGATGGAAGGGAAGTATTTTTATTTTCCTGAAGAGGAAGTACCGTTAACAAAAGACAAACATACGCATGTCATCATTGAATTTCATGACAAGAGCCAATTACATTATAATGATGTACGGAAATTTGGTAGAATGGAGTATGTTCCAAAATATTTAATTGAAGCATTCTTTGCCGAACGAAAGATTGGTCCAGAACCAACGGAAGCAGAGTTTCATTTAGAGGACTTCAAAGATCAATTAGAGAAGTCAAAGCAACCTATCAAATCGGCTTTGTTATCACAAAAGATAGTAACTGGCTTAGGAAATATTTATGTGGATGAAGTCCTATTCGAAGCGCAGATTCATCCACAAACAGCCGGATTCCAACTATCAGATAAACAAATCAATACCTTGTATCATGCTATAATTAATATAATGAGTAAGGCAGTGGAACTTGGTGGATCAACGATTCGAAGTTACCGCAATACTGTTGGAGAAGCAGGACGCTATCAGAACGAATTAAAAGTATATGGTAAGACCGGAGAGCCTTGTGTCCGGTGTCAAAGTCCCATTGAGAAAATCCGCTTAGCCCAAAGAGGGACGCACTTTTGTCCCGTTTGCCAAAGATTATAACAGGAGATAAACGCATGAAAACTATTGCTATAACAGGAAGTATCGCTACTGGTAAATCCACGGTTTCAAAGTACTTAATTCAGCAAGGGTATCCAGTGATTGATACAGATATTATTAGTCGTATTGTGGTTGAAAAGGGCACTATCGGCTTAGAGCGTCTGAAAGAAAATTTCGGTGAAGGTATTATCCAAGAAGATGGAACGTTAAACAGAAAAGCTTTAAGCAATATTGTGTTTAATGACGCAGCGAGTAAAGAGAAACTCAATCAGATTTTACATCCGATAATTTCTAAAGAATCCAAAGAGAGAATGGCGGCATATAAAGAAGAAGGCCATTCACTGATCTTTGTGGATATTCCTTTGTATTATGAAGTGGATATAGATATTCCAACGGATGCTGTCTGGCTTGTATACGTCTCCTCAGACATTCAATTAGAACGCTTAATGAAGCGGAATCTAATGAGTGAAGAAGATGCACGCCAACTTATTAGCAATCAAATATCGATTCAAGATAAGGCCAAATGGAGCGAAATCGTGATTGATAATTCAAACACACCTGAAGAGACTCATAAACAAATCGATCAACTATTAAAAGCAGAGAATAACAAGTAATTACTTAAGGAGGTATGTTCAATGCAATGTCCTAAATGTCAGGGTCAGTCATCCAAAGTAATTGACTCACGTCCGGCAGAAGAGGGTCAATCCATTCGTCGAAGAAGAGAATGTTTACAATGTGGCTTTCGTTTCAATACTCATGAGCGAATCGAGCAATCACCATTACTAGTAGTAAAACGCGATGGTACGCGTGAAGAATTTAATCGAGATAAATTAATGCGAGGCATTGTTCGAAGTGCGGAAAAACGGCCGATTGCGGTGGAGCAGATGAATGAACTTGTGAATCAAGTGGAAGAGTCCATTCGAGATGACGCTGACCAAGAGATCGAGACAAGCCGTATTGGGGAATACGTCATGCCTCTTCTTATGGAATTGGATGAGGTTGCCTACATTCGCTTTGCGAGTGTCTACCGTGAATTCCAATCGCGTGAGAGTTTCATGAAAGAATTAGAATCTATGGCAGGTAAGCATGGATCACAGATTGAGGAAGGTCAAGATCAAGATGAGCCTAACCATTAATCCGCTTCAACCCTTTGTTTTAAAAGGGCAAGCAGATATTTCAGCTAATTATCTAGAAAGTTTAACTCATCTATATCAACCAATTATCGGTCCAGAAAGTATGGGTCTATACTTAACGCTAATGTCAATGCCAACAACTGTTCACTTGGATAGTCGCAGATCATTACGTCATCAAATTTTACTACTTCACTTGAACATTGGTATTAAAGAATTGAACGAAGCACGGATAAAACTCGAGGCTGTCGGTTTAATGCGAACATATCGCGATATGAAATCAAATTCGAATCCCGTACATCAAACAATTCTCTATGATTTAAAGTTGCCCCTACTCAATCAAGCCTTTTTCCAAGATGCTTTATTAAGTACAGCTTTATTAAATCAATTGGGCGAGAAAGACTACGAAGAGTTAACAACACTTTTAACTGTAGAAGCGATTGATGAGGATCGTTATGCTGAGGAGACGTCCACCTTTCAAAAGGCGTTATATCCTATTCAAGTCAATGAAGCTGCTACAAAAGTTATTGACGAACAACCAGATAAAGTGCATAATTATGCACCTGGTTTAGAATATAGTCGTTTTATTTCTTATTTAATTTCTGAAGGAATAAACCATTCAGAATTATCTGAAGAATTGAAAAAACAGATTTATGCGATCCATGATATTTACGGCAATACAGAAAGCGAGTTAGCTAATCTAGTATACTTAGCTATGGATAAAACTACCGGAAATGTAAATTTAAATGACTTGAAGAAAATTGCTCAAAGACAAAATAAAAAAGCTGAATCGAATTGGCAATCGAATTTGCAACAAGACCAACTTGAGCCAAGGACGAAGTCGAACCGAACGTCTCGAATGTATTCGAAAGAAGAAGTAGAAGACCGCAGACAACAATTAAAAGCGCAACATCCTGAATTAGCGCCAGAAGCGGTTCAATTGGTGATTTCGTGTGAACAAATGCCGAGTAATGCATTCTTGAATAAGATGAAGCAAGCCAAAAAAACTTTCGCAACCGATTCAGAGCATTTTTATATTAGAGATTTAGCAGAAAAAACACGTTTAAGCGAACATGTTGTGAACTTTTTAATCTACTATCTTTTAGTGATTAACGACAGACCGAATATTTATAAAGGCGAATTGCAACGTGTAGCGAGTGAATGGGAACAAGAGGAATTAACGAATATCCCTAAGGCGATGCAATATGTGAAAGAACAACGCAAGAAGAAAGAAATCGAACAGAAGCAAAGAGAAAACCGTTCGAATTACAAGAAACGTGGACAATCCCAGCATCAAGAGATTATTCCATCTTGGATGAAGGATAAGGAACAGTCCGAGCAACAACAAGAGACTCCTCAAACTGCATCTCAACCGCAATATAGTGAAGATGAGATGCGTAAGCGTCTGAATGAGTTAATAGGGGAAGAAGGTGATTCATAGTGCAAAAAATTAATCAAATACTGACTCGCTTTACGAGAGATCCAAAGTTTCAAGCAGATTATAAAGCGACCGTCGATTATGTCTTAAATCATCCCGATGTCAAAGCGTTTGTGAACCAGCATGAAGAGGCCATTTCTCAAGAAATAATTGAAAATTCGCTTTCTAAATTGAATGAATTCGCACGGGAAATGGATCTATTAAGAAAAGGAGAACAAGGACAAAACCCTGGTTTTAAACCAGTTTTGTTCTTGAATTATAATTACATCGATGTGTCATATGTACCAACGAAGGCCTACTATGACAACAAAGAGAAGCAGCAACAAAGAAGTTTACTAGACAACCGAATGATGTCTGCGGATGTTAGAGAAGCAACCTTGACTGAGTATTATGCCAATACAGAGTCGCGTAAGCAACTTTTAGCCGAAGTGATCAGCTTTTTAGATGAGTACAAGAAGAACCCACATCGTGCTCAAGGCTTATACATTTCTGGGGAATTCGGTGTAGGGAAGACTTATTTACTGGGTGCGTTAGCCAATGCACTGGTGAAGTTGAATAAAAGTGTGACGATGATGCATTATCCAACTTTTACAACGGAGATTAAATCAACCTTTGTGGATAACTCAACACAACAAGTGTTAACAGATGTGAAGTCGGTCGATATGCTAATTATTGATGACATCGGAGCTGAAGCTAATACCGTTTGGGTACGTGATGAAGTATTGACGACCATTCTTGAATACCGTATGAAGGAGTCATTACCTACATTCTTCTCGTCGAACTTTAACTTAAAAGAGATCGAAAGCCACTTAGCTCACTCAAGAGATGGTGGTAACGAAACAATTAAAGCCAAGCGAATTATGGAAAGAATTCGTTTCCTAGCAAAAGAAGTCTCCCTTACAGGAGAGAACTTAAGACATATAAATAGATAAGGAGGGATGATTTGAACCGTAATCCTGAAGAAGAACTCAAACAAAAGCGACTACTCATGATTTATTTTGGAATCGCCTTAGCCATTCAAGTAATCGTCTTATTCATCTATTATTTTAGAGAAGGACAAACACAATTGGCCTTTCCAATGCTTCTGGGTATTTTTATTACAGGTGCTGGCTTGGTGACGCTTTCTCAGTTTGGTAAGCGAAAATAGGACTTGTAATTCAATAAAAGTCATGATATAAATATGATATAGCTTTTGCTGCCATTAGGAAGTGAAAAGCCCTTAAATGAATAAACGACTTTACATGAAGACAACTTTGTAAACTCAATGCTTTCAGAGAGGGATGATTTGGTGCGACATCCTACATTGCTTTATATAAGACCCCTTCATATACTTTTACTCTGAACTCGGTTTCGATATTAGGAGTAGACGCAGACGCCCGTTAAGCTTGAACGAAGTTCATAGAACACTCATTTAGTGTCTCTATGGAAAAAATTGGGTGGAACCACGTATTAAATTTCACGTCCCATTGATTGAGTATACGCTCAGTCAATGGGATTTTTTTGTATATTTTTAAAAAAAGAGGAGAATGGTCATGGACAAAATTAAATTAACGTTTCCAGATGGAAATGTAAAAGAATTTGACGCAGGTATTACAATTGCTGATGTTGCTGATTCAATTAGTAAATCTCTTAAAAAAGCAGCCTTAGCAGGAAAACTAGATGGGGAAATTATTGATTACCATACACCGATTACTAAAGATGGTGCGATTGAAGTTATCACAAACAAAAGCCCTGAAGCTTTAGAATTAATGCGTCACTCATCAGCGCATCTATTAGCACATGCGTTAACTCGTTTATACCCAGGGATTCAATTTGGTGTAGGACCAGCGATTGAATCAGGATTCTACTACGATACTTATAAAGACGATCCAATCACTGAAGAAGACTTACCTAAGATTGAAAAAGAAATGAAGAAAATTATCTCAGAAAACCACGACATTGTTGGTCGCGTCGTTTCTAGAGAAGAAGCCTTAGAAATCTTCAAAGATGATGTTTTCAAACAAGAATTAATTAAAGAACTTCCGGAAGATGAAGAAATTTCGGTTTACCAACAAGGTGAATTTGTTGACTTATGTCGCGGGGGACACATGCCTTCAACAGGTAAGATTAAAGTGGTTAAATTATTATCACTGGCTGGTGCATACTGGAGAGGGAATTCAGATAACACTATGATGCAACGTATTTACGGTACTGCATTCTTCAAACAAGATGAATTAGATGAATTCTTACGTTTACGTGAAGAAGCAAGAGAACGTGACCACCGTAAGTTAGGTAAAGAACTCGGTATCTTCATGATTAATCAAGAAGCAGGGCAAGGTCTCCCATTCTGGTTACCAAACGGGGCAACAATCCGTCGTACCATTGAACGTTACATTATGGATAAAGAAATTAACTTAGGTTATGAACATGTGTATACACCAATCATGGCTAAATCAGATTTATATAAAACTTCTGGTCACTGGGATCACTATAAAGATGACATGTTCCCATTAATGGACATGGGTGACGGCGAAATGCTAGCCCTACGTCCAATGAACTGTCCACATCACATGTTAATTTACAAAAACGACATCCACTCTTACCGTGAATTACCAATCCGTATTGCGGAATTAGGTATGATGCACCGTTACGAAAAATCAGGTGCCTTATCAGGATTACAACGTGTACGTGAGATGACATTGAACGACGCGCATATCTTTGTACGTCCTGACCAAATTAAAGAAGAATTCAAACGCGTACTGAAATTAATTGAAGATGTATACAACGACTTTAATATTACAGATTACCGCTTCCGCTTAAGCTACCGCGATCCAGAAGATAAAGAGAAATACTTTGATGACGATCAAATGTGGGAAAAAGCAGAAGCAATGTTAAAAGAAGCGATGGACGAATTAGGTCTAGAATACTTTGAAGCGATTGGTGAAGCAGCCTTCTACGGACCTAAATTAGACGTACAATTCAAGACAGCTATTGGTCTTGAAGAAACAATGTCTACGGTTCAATTAGACTTCTTATTACCAGAACGCTTTGAATTAACTTATGTCGGTGAAGATGGACAAAATACTCACCGTCCAGTAGTTATTCACCGTGGGGTTGTATCAACAATGGAACGTTTCGTTGCTTACTTAATCGAAGAGTATAAAGGGGCATTCCCAACATGGTTAGCGCCTGTTCAAGCCGTATTATTACCTGTAAGTAATGATGCACATGGTGACCGTATTGAAGAACTTTACCATGATTTAAGAGCGAAAGGTTACCGCGTTGAGATGGACTTACGTAACGAAAAATTAGGTTACAAGATTCGTGAAGCTCAAACGTCTAAAGTACCATACCAAATCGTTATTGGAGACCAAGAGGTGGAAGACGGCACAGTGAATATCCGTCCATACAGCTCTAAAGATTCTCAAACAATGACTTACGACGAGTTTGTTGAATACCTTGAGAAAGATATCGCATCAAAAAGTCGTGACTCTGAATAATTTAAATAGTTAATAGCAGAACAGCTCAACCGTTGTGGTTTATGACCATGATTGTTGAGCTTTTTTGCATGGAAGTGAGGGACTAAAGTGCCGACCACAATTTGCGTATCTCGTGACTTTACTTTAAGTTAGCGCTAAGCTAATTATATACAGCTTTAAACAACTTAAGGAGGATTATATTATGGCGAAAATACATATTAAAAGAGCTTATGATGATGCTAAAGACCAAGATGGTTACCGCATACTAGTGGACCGTCTATGGCCGAGAGGCATTAAGAAAGAAGACTTACATCATGATGAGTGGTTTAAAGACATGGCCCCTTCATCAGACTTACGTAAAGACTTTGATCATGAAGAGGGTAAATTCTCATGGTTCAAAGAAAAATATGAAGAAGAGTTGAACAATCATGATGAGAAAAATTCTTGGCTAGCTTTGGTCAAAGAAAAATTAGATGATGGTCCTGTAACTTTGTTATATGCAGCTAAGGATAAGGACAATAATAATGCTGTTGTATTAAAAGAATGGACAGAGGATCATCTATAAAAATACTCGATACAATCAATTTCATTTTACTTTTAACTAATAACATCGCTATAATGGAAAGAAAGAGATTAAAAAATTGAGGAGGAAAATAAATGGTCTTTGAAATTGTAGTGATAGTAATATTAGTTATCTTACTCATCAACCAATTTAACTTATGGAATCGCTTTACAGTTTGGTTTAATCAACAATCTGGTAGCGAAGTGGGAGAAAATGGACGCAATTATAAGGGGTATATCTTTATCGTACTCATTGGAGCAATCTTCGCTTTCATCACAGCTTACTTTCAAACAGCTAGAGAGATTAACTTTGCAGCAACATCTTTAGCGCTTGAGCAATTAGCAATGAATAACGAAGTGATTGCGGAATCAGCAATGAATGCCCAAACTGCTGCGTTTCAGAATGCTTTTGATTTCACGTCATTGTACTGGCAAAAATTCTTTGAAAATGCGACACTATTTATCCTATTACCAGTCTTAATTAGTTTAGGAACAGTATTCATGCAAGATGAAATGAAGAAAACAAAAGAAGAGTTAGCGCAAGTTACGATTGGTGATTCGAAAAAAGTTGAACCAGAACCTGAAATAGAAGTCGCAGAAACAACTGAACCCACAGAAGAACCTATAGTCAATGAAGACATCACTGTATTAGCTGCAGAAGAAATCAAGGAAGAAGCAGACGACGATACATCTGAATTGTCATAACAAAAAATGAGTTAGTGAGATTTTCTCACTAACTCATTTTTTTATTTATCTTTTAATCGATTTGTACGTAATTGGTTTCGGTCACTAAATAATGAACGATACGTTAAGTAAGTTGCGATATAAGTAGAGATTGCTGTAGAGGCTAGCATCATAAACATAACCATAATTTGATAAAGAATGGCTTTAACAGGATCAATTCCCGCAAACATCAAACCAGCCATCATCCCTGGTAAAGTCACTATTCCTACCGTCTTCGTATTATCAATCGTTGGTTGTAACCCCCGACTCATTGTTGCTTTTAGAATCGATTGGGAAGCTTGATAAGGTGTCGCACCAAGAGCCAGTTTTTCTTGAACGGCTTGTGCTTGGTCTGTAAACGTCTGTGATAGGGTAGTGAAGGCTAAACCAATCGAACTCATTGAGCCCCCGATAATCATCCCAGTAATTGGAATAAGTTGAGAGGGTGTGAATTCTAAACTACCTGAAAGAACAAGCACACTAATCGTAATGGTTGCTGTGGTTAAGATCGCAATTAAAGAATTGATAAAAGCATTTTTCAATCCTTTACCACGTTGTCCTGCATTCCAGCTAGCATTCAATATCATGACTAGCATCATCGCTAGTGTTACAAATGTGTTATTAACTTGGAAAATTCCTTGTAATAGGAACCCAACCACAACGAGTTGAACAATCATGCGGACAATCGCAATAATTAACTCTTTTTCAAGTTTTAATTTTTCTCGGTATGAAATGATAATCGCAATAATGACTAAAATAAATGATAAAACTAAAGAAGTTGGGGTTACATTAAGCTGGTTCATGATTATCCTCACTTTCATCGAAGCCTATCTTATCTAAGGTGATAATTCGGTCAGCTAATTGTTGTTCTTTTTTAATGTGGCTGACTATAATCACTGTCACATTGTTTTCCTTACGGTATTGATTTAACCATTCCCAGATGATTTTTCGAGTATCTGAATCTAACGCACTTGTAATTTCATCCAGTAAGAGAATATCAGGGCGGAATTGAACGTTACGAATTAAAGCCACACGTTGTTTTTCTCCACCAGATAAAGTTGTAATGTCTTTATCCAAATACGACTTCGGTAATTGAACATGTGAAAGTAAATCTTTCGCAAGCTCTTCATCAAAGTCCATATCGCGAATATCATAACTAAACTGTAAGTTATCGCGCACCGTCTCACCAAATAAGGTTGGCGCTTGGAAACAATAAGAGACTTTTTGACGTAATTCAATGGGGTCAATGTCTTCGACTTTCTCACCTTTGAATAAATAGTCACCTGACGTTGTTAAGGCAGGACTTTGTAATTGCGCAAGGTATTTGAGTACGGTACTTTTACCGCTCCCAGAAGGACCATTAATCGTAAGAATTTCGTTGGGTTGAACGTCAAATGATAAGTTACTTATGATTGTTTGCGTATTTGATTTTATTGTTAGATTATTAATCTGTATAAGTTCTGACACGGTAATCACCTTTCTTTGAAAAACATATAACCTAATTGTAAGCATTCTAAAAGGCCAATGCAAGATGTACTAATAAAAAATATATATAAAAACTCTGAGCCAATGTCATGAACTAACACCGGATCAGAGTTGCTTTGTTAATGATTGTTTATTTGGTTCATGAATTTTTGATGTTGGTGGACCGAGGAGCCAGGTGACGCAGTCACCTTGGCTCTTTTTTTATTCCTATGTTTAAGTGTCTCTCTATGCAACGATAGTTTGTGTTGTGTTCTCATCTTTA
>NZ_JBGQQZ010000043.1:0-21200 GCF_045528575.1 Ruoffia sp. FAM 24228 | reverse complement strand
TGTCATCGATTGCACACAAACGGAACACGATTCCACGGAAATCCTTACACTACCGAACACCGTTGGAAGTATTTTTGAGTTACTTAGATGAAGCAGTTTTGTCTAGCTTAATTTGACAAATCAAATACATAAAAATAACAATAAACAATTCTTCAATTACGTTAAAAAATAGCCCGATTATCGCAGCAAGAATGAATCCTAGCAATTGAAAAATAATTATTGAAATACCAAGGGAAACACATTCAACCTCTACATCAGATAATGACATTGAACGACCTAATTGTTGTGATAATTTAGTAACCATCTTTATTTGAAAAATACTCCTCAATGTTTTTGCTTCGTTTTGGCTCATAAATAATTATAGAGCTCAAATTCTCAGTGACATTGAACTTCACAATAAACATTATTCCGATGTAACAAAACCTTAAGCAATATTTTAAGTATTTTTTCAATTACTCCCTCCTTTTTCATTTACTATAACCATCATATAACACTTATTTGTATAATTTCCCAGAATGTAACGAAACTCCCTTAATATGTAACGAGAATAAATTAATCTAATATATTCAAAAAAACATGTATAAATGTTAGTATAATATTATAGAATCATTAGGACATTTCATTCGGGAGGCTCAATTTGACTACATTTGATATTTTTTATTTATTGATTACTCCGATTTATGTTTATAATCTTTGGTCCTATTTCCAAGTGAGATTTGGGTCTAACTCTGAGTCTTTAGGGAAAAATTTATTTGTTTGTTTTATTAGTTATTTATTAATTAGTAGTGTCTATCTTTTTTTTGAAACTCCTCTATTAACCGTCTCAATCAATATTATGTGCATAATATTAATTTCAAGACTCTATATTAGTGAGATTTTTAAACAGATTAGCGAGAGTATCATCTTGTTAGCTCTTTTTATTATCATTGAACTTATTGTTGTTACCTTATTAAATATATATACAATAGATTTTCAAGATACATCGAGTTACCAATCAATCATGTCAGTCGTCTTTACCTACTTAGTTGAGTTTCTATTTATCAAATATTTACACCGCCGTAAATATCGCGCGCTACATAAGAATAAAAATATTTTTTTATACACCATCCAATTTATTATTCCATTGATTACTATTATCATTTTTTTACTTTTCTTATGGATTAATTTGTCTGGAACTATTTTGATGTCGCTAGCTCTATTCTTCCTCCTTATTAACATCATCTTATTCGAGCTTTATGATGCTTTGGCTAAGAGTTTTGACTTATTATCGGAACAACAAAACTTCAAGCAAGAACAGCTTGAATACGCCAGTCACTTAAGATTATTAGAATCTCATAACGAGGAATGGAGACAATTTCGTCATGATATTAAGAATCGTTTGACACCACTGTATGGCTTCATTCGTCAATATCCAAACTCGGAGCTTGAGAGTATCTTAATTGATATTGTTCCTGATAATTTACAGAAACCAGTTATCGAAACAGGTCATATTGCTATCGATGGTATAATCAATTCGAAGTTACATTCTGTTTCAGATAATGAGATTGAAGTAATAACGGATATCGTCGTTCCTAAGGATATTTATATTGATTCTATTGATCTCGCTGTATTATTAGGGAATTTGTTAGATAATGCGATTGAAGGGTGTTTGACAGTGGAAGCTAATCGGATAATTAAACTAAAAATATTGTTTGAAGGGAATCGACTCAAAGTAAGAATTGCTAACACCTTTGATGGTATCGTCAACAAGCAAGGCCAACAGATTCTGTCACGTAAAGATGACACGTCCATTCACGGCTTTGGTTTGAAGAGTGTGCAACGAATTGTTGAAAAATACCAAGGGTTACTAAAAATTGACCATACCCAAGAAACCTTTACCGTCTCAATCATATTGAATGAAACGCCCAGTGAAAACGTTGATAAGGAGGTAAAAGATGATTGAAATTCTGATATGTGATGATCAAGAAATCATTACTAAACAATTGAGTCAGCTCATTCAGGAATATACTCTACAGCACAAAACTTCTTTTTGGGTTAAAAGTTACCAGTCAGGTGAACAGTTAATCACATACCTTCAAAAAGAAGAGCCTATGAAGCGAATTATCTTATTAGATATTGAGATGCCTATAATGAATGGACTTGAAGTAGCTAAGTATATCCGTCATGATTTAAAAGATTATGCCAGTGAGATTATCTTTGTAACAGGAACGAATGGTTATGAGCGCAACTTATTTCAAGTTAAGCCTTCTGGCTTTATTCCTAAGCCCATCAAACGCACTCAATTATTCGAAACATTGGGTAGAAGTTACCAATTACTCGAAACACAATCTCCTTTCTTCAACTACAGCCAAAATGGAATAGATAAGTCGATTCTCTTAGATAATATTCTATATTTTGAAAGTCATGGTAGAAAGAAAGTCATCGTTTCCCAGCATCATAATGATTGGTTCTATGAAAATATGTCGCAACTTAATCAAAGATTGGAAGAATATCCACAATTCGTTCATTGCCATCGGTCATACATAGTGAATGTTAATCATGTTGTTCGAATAGATGGTTCAGATTTAGTTATGGAGAACAAACAATTAATCTCTGTGAAGCCTAAGGAGCGTGCAAGAGTTGAACACGTTCTGCTGGAATTGTTCTAGCTACAGATTAACTGAAGAAGTGGCTAGTTCTTTTTTGTGTTGTCGATAGCAAAAAGACCCCTCAAGCCTAATCTCTAGGGCTTAAGAATTCTCTCATCATCAACTAAAACAACTCATCCAATAAGATATAATAACGTAACTTATCCCAGTCAGGTTCTAATTCCAACTTCTCGAATAGTAAGTTGCCATAGTTTTCAATCTCTTGTTCAGTAAATTCGCGTAATACACCGAATTTTCCTTTTAGATTATTCAACAAACTGCGATAACAGATCGCAATATCCTGATAAATATCGGAGACGCCACTTCGCCCTAGATCAATGAACCCGGTCAGATATACCCCACTTGCGATGAGATTAGGTAGACTAAAATCACCGTGCGATAAAACGAGTTGATCTTCTTGGGGGCGATGGTCGTTCAACCATTGCCATAAGGCAGCTGGATCCTCAAACCCTTCACCACCAAAGGTCCCCTCCTCCGCATCGTCAACATCGACTAAGTTATTCTCCACCCGTTCTTTGGCTAGCTTTAACTTAACATCTAATGTTTGGACACTTGGACAGTCGGTTACATCCACTTTCCAAAGTTGCTTTAAGCTATTAGCCAATAATTCAATTAGATCTTCTGTCGTGCGTCTGACAATCACTTCATAGGAAGGATCTCCACGTAACTTCTCCATTAGTATATAGTGCGTACCGTTCAATTCCATATTTTCATAAATTTCAGGAACTGGTAGGAGTTTTTCATGCCACCAGCTAAGCATCAGCACTTCATTTTTAACTTCACCAGAAGATGATTCTATCTTAAGAACGCAATCATCTAAAATCATTTTCTTTGCCTTCGATTTACCTATCAAATCAATTTGAAAATTCTGGTTATCAATATATTTTCGGATTTCTTTGGGTATTACAAGATTCATCTCATCACTCCTCAATTCTATTCAATACTCTATTATATACATGTAATAGGAAAGCGATATCATTTTGTATTACTCTTGATTTTACACCATGAAAGTCATTTTGCAAATGGATTCGAATCTTTCATTACTCTTTTATAAAAAAATTGTTCATTATTCTTTCCTTCGCAAGTGTTTTTAATTGTATTTTTTGCACTATAAACGTAATCTTAAGGAACAATATGATAAAAGGAGACAATACTATGGCAAAGATACTCATAACTGGAGCAACAGGTACCATTGGTGTCGAATTAGCAAAGCATCTTATTACTAAACACGCGCTTACTTTAGTCGGACGTGATTTTTCTGACCTTCCTGACGATATTCAAGCTAAAGCAACCATTGTTAAACGCGATTTACTTGATCCTGACAATTGGAACGGCTTACTAGATGGCATCGAATATGTCATTCAATTAGCTGGAGAAGCTGACCAAGATGCTGATTTTTATGACAGTTTATTAGATTTAAACTACAAAATCCCACATAACTTATATAATGAAGCGACTAAAGCGAAAGACTTGAAGCGCATCATTGTCGCTAGTTCTATCCATATCGTTGATGGTTATCCAGACGGTGTTGAAGTCAAGACCACGGATCCAATCCATCCTGCTAACTTATACGGCGTATCTAAAGCATACTTAGAAGGTTTAGCTGCTTACCATGCTTATTCAAATGGCATTGAATCTATTGCGATTCGGATCGCAGATTATAAAGTGAGCGACGATGAATTAGACGAAGAAGTTGATGAGTACGGCATGGCGATGTACTTATCTAAAGAGGATATGAATCGTCTTATAGATGGCTGTATCGAAGCAGAATTAAAAGAACCCTTCTTAATTGTTAATGGTGTCTCTAATAATACGTTCACTCGTCTATCCAATGAAGAAGCAAGAGTCAATTTAGGTTACAACCCTCAAGATAATGCGTTCGAGAAGAAGAATATTTTTTAATCAACAAAAGACGTAGATGAAAATCTACGTCTTTTGTTGTCTACATATTTATATGTTTTGATGCTTCTCGAATTGATAAAGGAGCTAGTTCAGTCTGATACTGCCTAAGAAAATTCTTGACCCATTCTTCATTTATTCGCGCATAATCACGTAATGCCCAACCAATGGCTTTATTAATAAAGAATTCGTTGCTTCCTAAATTATTCATAATCGTTCGAGTCAGTAATTGAGTATCGGTTGCTTCCTTCATACTTAATTGATGAATAATCGCTACGCGTCGCAACCATAAATCATCTGATACACTCCATTCAATGATTGTTTCTTTTAACTCTGGATACTGTGTTTGAAGATAGCCCACTCTTTTCACTAAAGCATCCACAGAATCCCACCAGGACTTTGTTGTAATAAGTTTTTTCAAATGATTGATATCGTCTTTTTTCAAATACGTTTGCATATCATTTAAATAGTCAGTGGCAACATATTGGAATTCACGTTCCTCCTGTTGCCAACATTCTTGGACGAAGTTCCAATCGATAATAGGTGTATCTGGATTCACTTTAGACTGTGCTCGTGCTTCTTGTTTAGCTTCTTTAAAATACGGCTTTGTAATATTTCGACGTGCCACGCTTTTAAGACCTAAAAAAGGAAACTGATTTCTTAAGTACGCTGACATTGCTTGGGCATCGTCTGTTCGGTGGCCTTTCATCTCTGTGATTAATTGTTCAGTATCCATTGTGATTCCTACTCCTTTCAACAAATTTTTGATATATTCTCAATCTTGGAGGATGGATTTGAACTTTCTTTTAAATCCACATCTCATCACTTTCTTGCTCTTCCTCAAGTTAAATGATGTATCCTGATAGTAAGTATAATGCATTCATCAATAAGAGCCCCCCGGTTGCATAACAAGCTAGCCCAGCACTTTTAGCGGATATTATTAATTGATTGTCTTTACTTTTACCATAAATAACGCCCAATAATACTGATAGAACAATCGGCATAATAATATAAGCAACTTCTTGATACAGCCAAGCATACATTAGAAAATGAACCGCACCTACGATGCTAAATATAAAAGGAATGATAGTATAGTGCTCTCTTTGGAACATAGCAATCAACAATGGTATTGCTAACAATTGACTCATCGCAATGATAATACTTAATGAATTTAAAATGCCCGTATCCGGCCGTAAGGTAAACGCACCAACAATATATAAAATGAGTAAAGCGATTGGTAAAGCAACCATTCCCTGAAACAGAGTGGCAATGGCTGCATAGTTTAATTTGATTTTTTGCCATAATACTCCGCATATTAACCATGTTATACCGTAAGCAACCAGAAAAGGGGCACCTGAGTAATTTACTCTAGCAAGCTCTTCCAACAATTCAATCATAACTTTAGCTCCTTTTTAACTTTAAACAACGTCTCTATGACTTAATCCTACCTGATTGCGTTTAATTCACCTAATAAAAAACATCCCTACTTCATAAGTAAGGATGCCATATGTTAATAGTTAGCTACATAGTGTCCGGAAGTAACTTCTTTTAATGCTACAACTTCTTTATTTGGTTGCCACGCTTTTAGCGGATTAGAGTCTACCACCTTCGACTTCATCTGTGCATCTAACCTTGGAACAGCTTGAAGTAATTGTTGTGTATAGGGGTGTAGTGGATTCGCGTATAATTCGTTCGTTTCTGCTACTTCTACAATTTGTCCTTGTTGCATGACTGCTACTCGGTCACTAATTTGTTTCACGACTGCCAAATCATGAGCAATGAATAGATACGTTAATCCTAGTCTGTCTTGCAGTTTCTTTAAGAGTTCAATAATTTGCTTTTGAATCGAAACATCCAAGGCAGATAAAGGCTCATCCGCAACAATAAAGTCAGGTTCCACAGCTAACGCACGTGCAATTCCTATACGTTGACGTTGTCCCCCAGAGAACTCATGGGGGAAACGTGAAGCAAAACTTGGGTCTAATTCAACTAAACCTAGCAATTCTTCAACTCGCGCCCGACGTTCTTTCGCATTCTTCACTAATTGATGCGTGTCGAGTGCCTCTCCGATAATATCTTCAATTTTCATACGAGGATTTAATGAAGCATAAGGATCTTGGAAGATAATCTGCATATCTTTTCGGACTTTTAACATCTCTGATTTAGTCAGTTGATGCAAATCAAAGCCTTGGAATATAATACGTCCGCTCGTTGGTTTATACAATTGAAGGATAGCGCGACCTAAAGTAGATTTCCCCGAACCAGATTCACCTACAAGTCCTAAGGTTTCCCCTTTATAAATATCTATATTAACCTGATTAACTGCTTTAAGCTGCTTCCCTTTGCCAATATCGAAGACTTGCTCTAGTTGCTCTACTGAGATTAGCGGTTGAACTTGCGCTTTTTCTTGAGTGATTTTCTCTTCTTCAATTCTAGGTACAGCTTCAAGTAGTAATCTTGTATAAGGATGTTGAGGGTTAGCAAATATCTCATCAATCGGTCCTTGTTCAACAATTTTACCTTCTTGCATGACGATGACTCGTGTACAAATTTGAGCAACCACACCAAAGTCGTGAGTAATTAGTAAGACAGATAAGTTTAAATCTGTTTGTAATTGCTTTATAAGGGATAGAATTTGAGCTTGAATCGTAACATCTAATGCTGTCGTTGGCTCATCTGCAATAAGTAAACTTGGATTAGCAGCTAAGGCAATGGCAATCATAATTCTTTGACGCATTCCCCCAGAGAACTCATGCGGATAATGACTAAACCTCACATCAGCGTCTTTAATTCCAATTGACGTCATCAATTCAACTGTTCTTGCCTTAGCTTGTTTCTTACTCATACGTTGATGTAATCGAATCACTTCAACAACTTGATCACCAACAGTCATTGTTGGATTCAATGAACTTAATGGATCTTGGAAAATCATTCCAATATCTTCACCCAATATTTTACGTAAGGCTTTTGGTTTAGTATCAAGGAGGTTGTGCCCTTTGAATTCAATCTCACTATCAGAATGAATGATGGCATTATCAGGTAATAGTTGGGTAATTGAACGGGCCGTCATACTTTTCCCACTACCTGACTCGCCTATAATTCCAACAATTTCACCTTCTTCTACTGAAAAGGAGATATTATTTAATACTTCTTGCTGTTGGTCTTCGCTCTCAAAGCTTAAGCCTAATTGGTTGACCTTTAAAATATCAGACATTTACTCACTCCTATACTTCTTTATATACGTTGATATCTGTTAATACACAGCGATTATTATAACATAGCAACTATCTGAAAGAGGCGAGTAGATCAGACAACCGTCATTCAAAAATCCGAATGCTAGCCTTCGAAAATCCGCATGCCTCGTTTTGAGGTGGAAACGTTATAATAACTGAGTATGAATTCATGGGTAAAATTTATTCATGTATTCGATAAGTTAATTTTTACTTAGGAGGTGAGATTTTTGGAACACATTCAACAAAACAGTTCCTTAACTAAAGGATGGTCTTTAATCTATCAACAAATGCAACGTCAATGGACTTATAAAATAGCTCTTTGGGTACTTGGTTTACCCTTACATATTATATTCTTCGTGATTCAACTCATACACTTCACAAAATATAAATCTCAACCAGTTGCTGAACGAATCTCTGATGATGAAAAAACAGTGTTAAAACAAAAACTAATAAAAGAAGAACAGAATAAACAAGCCTACTTCAAGCAAAGTATTAGCGCTGAACAGACTGAAAAACGAGTTAATCAACGGTTAAATCATTATGTTCAATCATTAGTTATTGAAAACAATGATATGTCAGAGAGGATTCATCTTTCTGATATTTTCGCGGACTGGATTGTAACACCTGTTGGGTTTATAACGAGTATTATTCTAGCTTGGCCCATGTATATTTTAATGATTGTCTATCGTATGCCAATCTTAAGGTACATTGTTGAAAGGTTATTCTTGATGGTCTTCGTTATCTTTGGTGTAACTTGGATTGTATTTACGTTATTGCATTTTTCACCATCGGACCCTGCTCAAAACATCTTAGGTGTACAAGCTACCCCTGAACAAATTCAGAACTTCAATGTGCTTCATGGTTTAGATGATTCCTATTGGGTACAGCTCTTTAGAACGCTAAAAGGTATAGTTACATTTGATCTTGGATATACTTATGTAGGGAATGAATTGGTTATAGACGCATTGCTACGCCGTTTCCCTATTACACTGCAAGTCACTTTCTTCTCTCTAGCTATTTCTTTAGTTATAGCAATCCCTGCAGGTATTTATTCGGCGGTGAAAGTGAATTCTTTATTTGACCAGTTCTTTATGTTCATTGCTTTAATTGGTCTATCGATTCCAACATTCTGGTTAGGTTTAATCTTTATCTTAAACTTTTCAATTCGTAACCGTTGGTTGCCTGCAACCTTTAATCCGGACAATCTGTGGTCACTGCTGATGCCTGCGATTGTCTTAGGAACAAGCTTAGCTGCTTCTGTTGCACGAATGACCCGGGCTTCGACTTTAGAAGTGATTCATGAAGATTACCTTCTAACAGCCAGATCAAAAGGAATGTCGAATTGGCGCATCATTTGGCGTCACATTATTCCTAATGCGCTGATTCCAGTTATTACAGTGATTGGTCTGCAATTTGGTGGGATGTTAGGTGGATCAGCAGTCACCGAACAAGTTTTTAATATTAATGGGGTTGGTAGTTATATTGTAGAGAAACAATTTGTGCCGGATATTCCAGCTGTTTTAGGCGGGGTTATCTATATCGCGATTATTGTCTCTTTAGTCAATTTAGTCGTTGACCTACTGTATGCACTTATTGATCCACGAATTCGAACAACGTTAAAAAATTAAACTTAGATAGAAAGGAGTTTGGCTTTGGTTCAATCTTATTCACTGGTAGCAAAACGCTATTTACGTTTTGCTTCGACATTTTCGATTGTCTTCTCATTAGCGGTCATTTTATTTACATATTTAAGACAAGGAACAGATTGGAGTTTAGTGACTATCGGCTTCGCCCTTATTCACCTGATACTCAGCTTCATAAACTTCTTTATTGCCAGACACATTCAAAACAATGGAAAAGTTCACCCTGTGCACCGCGTATGGGGTTTTGTCCTTATGTTATCCGTCTTATTAGGGAATCCATTTAACTTTATAACGGGGATGTTCTTAATATTACGTAAACTCATGTCGTATCAAATATATTTAATCTTCACAGTACTCGTTGATTTAACGATTATTGCGACAACGAGTTTAAACTTTTTCAAACCTACTATGAGCCCGGCGTTTACTATCGGTTTATTCCTATTGGGCGTCAGTTTACTCTTTCATTGGGGACTTGCTCTATTTAGTGCTCATTTGAAAAATGTATCCAAAACTCAGTTATATATTGTTATCGGTTTACTTGTAGTCACTTCATTCAGTGGAAATTTATTAGGACTGATTGCTGCTTGGTTAATTTGGCGTGAACATCATAATCAAGCAAATGTGCGCCGACGTAGTGTCTTTTCAAACATTTCTCGTCATGAAGTCGCAATCTTTGGGCTTTATATTATTACCTTTATATTTGCGACGGCGATTACAAGTTACTTAACCTTTGAGTATAGTTACGCCGTAGAAAATAATTATACGGCGATTTTACAAGCACCAAGTATGACGTACCCTTTAGGAACTGATAATTTCGGGCGCGATGTCTTTTCACGCATGGTCTTTGGCGGTCGGATTTCTTTACTAGTTGGGGTCCTAGCTACTTTAGCGCCTCTACTTATTGGTGGTTTCCTGGGTGCAGTCTCAGGTTATTACTCACACCGTGTTGACCAAACAATTATGCGTTCCTTGGATGTATTGTACGCTATTCCCGGTATTTTATTGGCAATTACGATTGTGACGGCTTTTGGTACATCAACACAAAACTTAATTCTCGCTTTGAGTATTGGTGGCATTCCTGGTTACGCCAGAACAATGCGGGCCAACGTACTTCAAGTGAAGCAATTAGAATACGTTGAAGCTGCCCACGCTGTTGGGGTTAGTGATGTAAAAATCATTTTAAAACATATTATTCCTAATGCGAGTGCCCCGATGATTATTCGCTCATCGCTTACTGTCGCGACGGCAGTTATTTCAACAAGTAGTTTAAGTTATTTAGGTTTAGGGGTTGAAAGTCATATTCCTGAGTGGGGTAACATCTTACGTATCGGAAGTGATTATCTAGAAACACAACCTTACTTAGCTATCTATCCAGGTTTGGCTATTATTGCCTTAGTTTTATCATTTAACTTCTTAGGAGACGGCTTACGTGATGCTTTAGATCCTAAGATGACTCAATGACACGTAAGCATTTTATGAAGAAAGTTGGTGAGCTGTATCGATGAACACAGATGAAGATTGTTGTAAGTGCCGTAAACATTCAAAGCAAAATAAAAGGAGATTTTTTATGAATAAAATTTTAAACAAATTATTTTTAACAGCCTTAGTATTAGTGGGAGTAGTCGCTCCCGTCGCAACTACTGTACAAACTGCCAATGCTCAAGAAGCTATTCCCATTACTATCTTAGCTCAATCAGCATCCGAACAAGATGTTAATATTGTCCGTGACCAATTAACTCGCGCTGGCTTCCAAGTTGAGACAAGTTTGCAGCCGGATTATGCAAGTTTTAATGCTCAAAAAGAAGCAGGAAATTATGACTTAGCTATCTCAAGCTGGACAACTGTAACAGGGAATCCTGATTATGCCGTTCGTTCACTATTTATTACAGATGGTGACAACAGTATTATGAGTAACCCGGAAGTGGATGAGCTAATTGAACAAGCAGCAACGGAAACACCGGATGAATATGTGAATACGTATACTGAATTCGAGAATCAATTAGTTACTGAAAATGCGTATATCGTGCCATTATATACATCATTAAAAGCGCAAGCCTTTAATCAAGAAGTATTAAACCCAGATTCTATTCGTTTGTCTAAATCAAGAGCCTTTGCTTGGGAACCCGTTTCTTATGTTGATGACAGTCAACATGCTGAACGTCCATTACTTTTAACACAAACCTCATCACAATTGACTTCATTAGACCCAATTAAAGGGAACGACGGAAGTATAAACCAATTGAATACGAATATGTATGTACGTTTAATCAACCTAACGGATGATGACCAAATTACTTCAGAGAATTCATTAAGTTATAATCATGCGATTGCAGACGGAAACTCAGAGTATTACTTCATCTTACGTGATGATATTAACTTTGCTAAAATCGAAGACGGTGCAGCAGTTGATACTGGTGATTTAGTATCGGCTGAAGATGTTATTTACTCACTCAACCGTGCAAAAGACCCTAATTCAGTTCCTGATCATCGTACGTATAGTTTACATGAGCATATTGACGAAGTTTCAATTGTGGAAGATGTAACTGAATTAGAAGAAGCGACACTTTCTGGGAGTGACTCATCTATAAAAGAAGCTTTAGAAGATGGTTTAGAAACACCTATCTCAGCTGTTGTTGCTTCTGAAGATGAGGTCGATAATGCAAATGGTAATTATCAAGTCGTTAAATTAACAACAACACAACCATTTCCACAAGGATTAAATTACTTAGGTCACCAATCAGCAGGTATCGTGTCAGAACAACAAGTTGAAGCAATAAATACTTATGATATCGAGTCTTATGATGTAAACTCAGACATCGCTTATGGAGACCAACGTGCTGTCACTGAAGGTGGCTCTTATGATAACCATCTATGGACAAGTGGTCCTTACATCATGGTTGATAAAAATGATTACCAAGCAAACTTTGTTAAAAACCCAGCATACCGTCCTGATACAGATGCAGATGCAAACATTGAGCAAGTCACAGTCCGCTTTATCGCTGATTCAAGTAGTGCTTTATCTGCCTTACGCTCGAACGAAGTTGATCTGTACTATGGTTTAGGTGAAGTTGATTACCCAATTGTTGAGAACGAGTCAAGTTTAGCACTCCAATCAATTCCAAGTAATGCGGTAACTTATATGTTATTCAACGTCAATACACCCGGCCGCCCGGTATCAGACAGTGCTGACTTAAGAAAATCAGTTCTTTATGCTATCAACCAAGAAGAAATTAATGCTGCTTACCAAGGATTAAAATTACCAGCTTACTCAACATTATCGCCACTTGTTGAAACTGGGAATACTTTAGTCGCCGACCAAGCAAAAGTAGAAGAGTTTAGAAACAATTACTTAAATTCAGCTACTGAATAAAATGTTTAAGCCCTCAACTACCTTGTAAATAGGATGGTTGAGGGCTTTTTCTGTGGAATAATTTCGTAGTTATCTCGGAATCGTTTTAGAACCGAATGCGGGTTTACAGTTTTTCTCAAGTTTTTCATTAAAATTTTATATAGTCAATTAACATTTACAACAAATTGCGGTATGATAATTAACATTGAAAGATTTATTACGGTATATTTAAATATCGTATCCAAATCCAACTTAGAGAGCATTTCTATAGTTTCAGAAAGGAACGGATGTATTTGAATATACAGCAATTAAAGTATTTAGACTATATTGAAAAAACCGGATCGATTAACCGCGCAGCTGAGTTGTTATTTGTATCCCCTTCAACCATATCAGTCTCACTTAAAGAACTCGAGGCTGAAGTCGGTCAACAATTATTTACCCGTTCAAGTAGCGGAATGACCACAACACATGAAGGGCATGAATTTATAACTCAAGCTCGACAAGTCTTAAGCCAACTTGATGTCATGCGCGATTTGTTTGTTAATAATGAGTCGGAACGTCAATTCTTTTCTGTCTCAAGTCAGCATTATGACTTCGCTTCAGAAGCTTTCAGCAAATTTATTAATAAACATCCAGGTGAACGCTTTGTCTATCGCTTCTTTGAAGTAGATACCTATTCAGTCATTAAAAATGTTTCGCAAAATGTTAGTGAAATTGGCTTCGTATACTTAAGTGAATTTAACCGCCGAATGTTAACTCGCTTATTCGAACAAGAAAATCTACAATTCCATGTGATGTGGGAATTCCAGCCTCATGTCTTTATTCGAAAAGACCATCCTTTAACTGAATTTGAAAGTATAAAATATAAGGACTTAATGGATTATCCTGCGATCACATTCGAACAAACAGAGCATCAAAACGACTTCTTAACTGAACATCCCTTAGAAGTTCAAGCAAATGATCAGAAGGTTGTTGTAAGTGACCGGATGAGTGCAATTAATATCATTACGGGGTCAAATGCTTATTTAACAGGTTCGGGCATTATGACAAACCGCATTACTGATGATTATGTTACGTCAATTCCTTTAGAAAGCTCGGAAAGTCACCATATTTGCTGGATTGCTCCGAAAAATCAGGAATTGTCAACGAATGCGCAAAATTATTTGAAGATAGCTGATCAAATACTATGTAAACGTGTTAAAAACTTGGAAAGTGTTCATTCACCAGATAATTATACAATTTAATCGGTTAAACTAACCATTCACACAAATTAACCACCTCCATTAAACGGTTTAAACACGTCTAGTGAAGGTGGTTATTTCTACTTAATCAGTTTCATCGACGGTTCCAAAAGTATCTAATGGCCAAAATCTGAATAATATTTCAGCATTAATTGATTCTTCAGGAATCGGTCCAAACTCTGTACTATCGAATGAATGATTTCGGTTATCTCCCATAACAAAGTATTCCCCTTCAGGAATTGTTAATGGAGCAAAATCAATGGTGTTCGTATTATTCTGAAGAGTTTCTTCCGATAAGTAAGTTTCTGATAATGGTTCGTCGTTAATATAAATCACATCATCTTGAGATGAAATTGTATCTCCAGGTAAGCCAATCACACGTTTAATGTATTGCTTTCCTTCCTCAGTCGGCGAATCAAGTATCACGATATCAAATCGATCCACATTGAAGATATTCGCACCGAATAATTGATCACCGTGTGCTAAAGTATAATTCATCGAAGGTCCATCGACTTCAAAGGGTGTAAACACAAATAATCTTAGTAAAACCATTCCAACGATGAGTAATAAAAATAAGCCATTCTCTTTAAAAAAACGTTTAATACTGTTCATGATAATCTCCTAGCAAATAACATAATAAGAATATTATACATCCCATATAAATACTTAACAACCTTTGGGCCTAAAGCTAAAGATTTCTTAAAAAATATGGAGGCGGCACGCTGAATCATCAGTGTGTCGCCTCCATTTATAATGTTATGATGCTGTTGGTTCGCCAACACGTTTAATTTTACCTTGTTGGATATAAACAGAAAGGATCGCAATATCTGCTGGGTTTACCCCACTCACACGACTTGCTTGTCCTAAAGTGCTTGGATTGATTAGTTTTAATCGTTCTCTTGCTTCATTTGCTAGGTTCCCAATTGCATCCCAATCAATGTCTTCTGGAATTTGTTTTTCTTCCATAGCACTCATTTTTTCTACTTTTCGAACAGCTTTATTAATATAACCTTCGTATTTAATTTGAATTTCAACTTGTTCACCGACTTGACGGTTCAATGGTCCTTCTTCGCGAGGAATTAATGTCACTAAGTCAAAGTAACGAATTTCTGGTCGTTTTAATAAGTCGCTTGCTAAGATACCATCTTTTAATAAGGCTGATCCAACGCGTTCGAATAAATCAACTAAACCTTCTGTATGTGGTGTTAGGCGGATTTTGCTTAGGCGTTCTAACTCTTGATCAACGAGTGCTTGTTTTGTTTTGAAAGCTTCATAATGGTCTTCAGATACTAAACCAATCTCGTGTCCAATCTCAGTTAAACGCATATCAGCATTATCATGACGTAATAATAATCGATATTCCGCACGTGACGTAAGTAAACGGTATGGCTCTGTTGTCCCTTTTGTTACTAAGTCATCAATCATCACGCCGATATAAGCTTCGTTACGTTTTAAGATGAGTGGGTCTTTTCCTTGGACTTTACGTGCTGCGTTAATACCAGCCATAATTCCTTGACCTGCTGCTTCTTCATAACCACTTGTTCCGTTCATTTGACCTGCAGTAAATAAACCAGGTAATGATTTTACTTCAAGTGATAAGTCTAATTGATGCGGTATAACGACATCATATTCAATCGCATAGCCTGGACGCATCAATTTCGCATTTTCCATACCTTTTACCGTACGTAACATCTCAACTTGAACTTCCTCTGGCAAGGATGTTGAAAGGCCTTGAACGTACATTTCTTTCGTGTTTGCGCCTTCTGGTTCAATGAATATTTGGTGACGTGGTTTGTCACTGAATCGAACGATTTTATCTTCGATAGATGGACAATATCGAGCACCAACACCTTCTACCGTTCCACTAAACATTGGTGCACGGTGTAGGTTTGCTTGAATAATTTCGTGTGTTTGAGCATTCGTATGCGTTAACCAACACGAAACACTTTCTTCTTTAAAGTCTTCGTCGGGAGTTAAAAATGAGAAATGATTCGGCATTGTATCACCTGGTTGTTCAACTGTATCATCAAACGTTACTGAATCAGCGTGAATTCTTGGTGGTGTTCCTGTTTTGAATCTAGCTAATTCAACACCTAATTCCAGTAAGTTCTCAGATAATTTGATCGAAGGTAATGTATTATTTGGCCCAGATGAATAATCTAAATCACCAATAATAATTTTACCACGTGAAGATGTTCCAGCTGTTAATACAACAGCGTCAGCTAAGTACTTAGCACCTGAGTTTGTAATAACACCTTTTACTTGGCCATCTTCGACATATAATTCTTCAACCATTCCTTGTTTAAGTGTTAGGTTTTCTTCTTCTTCAAGAACTTGACGCATGTTTTTTGCATAGGTTTCTTTATCTGCTTGGGCACGTAAAGCTTGTACTGCTGGGCCTTTACTTGTATTTAATAAACGCATTTGAATGTAGTTTCTATCGATATTACGTCCCATTTCGCCACCAAGTGCGTCGATTTCTCGAACAACTACCCCTTTAGCTGGCCCACCAATGGATGGATTACACGGCATAAACGCAATCATTTCTAAGCTTAATGTTAATAAAAGTGTTTTTGATCCCATACGGGCTGCTGCTAAAGCAGCTTCTGATCCAGCATGTCCTGC
The DNA here is from genome assembly GCF_045528575.1 of Ruoffia sp. FAM 24228. NCBI lineage: Bacteria > Bacillati > Bacillota > Bacilli > Lactobacillales > Aerococcaceae > Ruoffia > Ruoffia sp. FAM 24228. The sequence continues at coordinate 4,562 of NZ_JBGQQZ010000043.1, read as the reverse complement.
TCCAACAACAATAACATCATATTGTCCTGCTTCATATATTTGCATAAATAACTCCTTTCTAGTCTTTCTTCTCTTCTTTAAATTCAACGGTATGTTCGGTTAATTCGCCATTTGTATCATAAGTAAATTTTGCTGAGAAATAGGGTGTCTGTTTCACTAACCAATCTAAGTAAATGTAATCCCCTTCCCAAGTCGGTTTTGCCATGACTTGGTCATAAGGAACCCATTCCAGTGTTCCTTCATCGCATTCTTCAAACAGTTCACCTTCGAACTCAGTCACGACATAGACAAAACTATACCAATCTTCACCATCATGTTTGAAATCTGGAAACGTAATAAATCCTCTTAAATCCAGTTTAGTAGCTGTTAAGCCTGTCTCTTCTTTAATTTCACGGATGGCGCATTCTTCAGGTGTTTCACCTGCTTCAAATTTACCACCGACACTAATCCATTTTCCTTCATGAATGTCATTCGGCTTTTTATTACGATGTAGCAGTAAAATCTCTGATCCATTATCAAGATAACAAATAGTTGATAGTTTTGTCATGATTTTGTCGTCCTCTCTACCTTTACTTACCTAAACAGAATTGGCTGAATAATTTATTTAATAGTTCGTCTTGGACAGAATCTCCGGTAATCTCACCAAGTAAATCCCAAGCACGTGTAAAGTCCATCTGAATTAAATCAACAGGCAACATCATCTCAGTTGACTCAAGGACTTCATCCAGTGAGCTAATTGCTTGGCGTAGTAATTGTGTATGTCGTGTGTTCAGTAAGTAGTTCACGTCACCAGACTTGATTTCACCACTAAAGAATCTTTGTTCAATTTGAGTTTCTAACTCATCAATCCCAGATTCTTCAAGCATCGATGTTGCGATTAAATCAGCATCTTGAATGTAAGGTTCTAAGTCAGCGTGAGTTAATTTAGGCTCTAAATCTTGTTTATTTAATAAAATAATACGATTTTGATCCTTAGTTAATTCTAGGAGTTCAATGTCTACTTCTTGTAAGGCTTGCGCTTGGTTTAAGATTAGAATCACTAAATCTGCTTCTTCCATAACTTTACGACTACGCTCTACACCAATTCGTTCAACGACTTCATCAGTTTGGCGAATTCCAGCTGTATCGATAAGTCGAAGTGGTACACCACGAACGTTAACGTATTCTTCAATCGTATCACGCGTTGTTCCTTCAATATCAGTTACAATTGCCTTTTCTAAACCGGTTAATCGGTTTAATAAACTTGATTTACCAACGTTTGGACGTCCGATAATCGCAGTATTAATTCCATCACGGAATAAACGGCCGTGTTGCGCTTGATGTAAGATTTTTTGTATTTGTTCCTTCACATGTACGGCTGTTTCATTCAGTTGCTTCAATGACATCTCTTCGACATCATCGTATTCTGGATAGTCAATTGTTACTTCCACTTGTGCGAGTGTGTCTAACATTTCCTGACGTAATGAACGTATTTTAGTTGAAAGACTTCCTTGTAATTGGTTCATTGACGCATCCATCGCTTTATCCGTCTTCGCTTGGATTAAATCCATCACTGCTTCTGCCTGTGATAAGTCAATACGACCATTTAAAAATGCACGCTTCGAAAATTCTCCTGGCTCAGCCAATCTCGCACCATTCGCTAAGACTACTTCAAGTACTCTTTGAATGGCCATAATCCCACCATGTGAGTTGATTTCAACACTATCTTCCGTTGTATAAGATCTTGGTGCCTTCAATACACTCACCATCACCTCATCAATGACTTTTCCTGTTTCAGGGTCAATGATATGGCCATAGTTAATTGTATGCGAATCGACGTTATTTAAGTTCTTACCTTTGAAGATTTTACTCGCAATCTCAATTGCTTCATCTCCACTCAATCTCACAATGCCAATCGCACTTTCTCCCAGTGCTGTAGCAATAGCTGCAATGGTATCTGTTGTATACATTGAATGACTCCTTTCTAATTTTGCTCACAAAAAAAATGCCTAAACTCCCCCTATATGCATGATTTCTCCATGTTGATATACGGTTCGTAAGCACTTTGACTGCTACTACATTCAATTTCTTTAGCATTATACAAGATTCATTTGAATATTGCAAATAGTTTTGATAGGTTGGGGTGAGAAATTTTAACTTTTTTGTATTGCCCCCCTACTCGCACCTGAATATCATTTACCTTCCTATCAGTAGCGTGATAGAATAGGGTTGATTAAAGAAGAGGTGAGTTTTATGAATAAGTTTGAATATATATACCTAGATATTGAAAACAAAATAAAAGAAAACATTTATCCAGTGGGGTCTTTACTTCCAGGTGAAACTTCACTCGCAACAGAGTATAATGTTTCTCGTGAGACGATTCGTAAAGCGCAACGGATGTTATCAGATAATGGATTTATCTTTAAAAAACAAGGACACGGGTCCATTGTTTTAGATTATCGACGTTTCGCTTTGCCAATTAGTGGTTTAGTGAGTTATAAAGAATTAAGTGAGGAAAATAATCTCGCCAGTACGACACAAGTTATTAAAAATGATATTATTCCTGTTCCAGATTTTATATTAAATGATGTAAAAATGAATTCCAAAGAGAAGTTTATTCACTTAATTCGAACACGCTCAATTGCTGGCGAAGTCGTGATTATCGATGAAGATTATATTCGTCAAAGTATCGTGTCTGAAATACCAAACCAAGTAGCAGAAGATTCCATCTATCAATACTTTGAAGGCGATCTTGGTCTAGAAATCGGCTTCGCATCGAAAGAATTTATCGGTGAACCCGCCGATGATTTAGATATTAAATACTTAAAAATTAAACCAGAAGACTACACAATCACAGTGAGGAGCCAAGTATTTCTAAAGGACGCGACGTTTTTTCAATATACGATTTCACGTCACCGAATTGACCGCTTTCGTTTTCAAGAGTTCGCTCCGCGTCATAATCGGTTTATAAATCCGTGATATAATGAATGAATATCGCTTAAAGGAGTTAATGAATGCAAAATAATCAAAATTTGAAGTGGGGTCTAATTATCCTCATTGTAATAGGCTTTACTTTTATTTTATACCTTAATTACGACAGTAATGGAGAAGCGCCAAGTAAAACATCTACTCAAGAAGTGTCGTCTCAACCCAATCAATCTAGTGAAGAAACGATTGCAAACTCTAGTGAAGCGAGTTCTCAAACGGATGAATCAGAGCAAGAGAGTGAAAGTGACGTGGAAAGGACACTAGATGTAGATACAACCAACCAAAGTAATCGTGTTGCGGTTGTTCCAAGCCAAAGTAGTGAAGAAAGTGAGTCTTCTACTGAAAATAGTTCAGACGAAGAAAGCACGGAGGAAGACGAAGTAAGTATCGAAATATCCGTGAGCAGTTCCGAGAGCGAAAGCCAAGAAGAGGACGAGACAAGTGAATCTGATTCCGAAGCAATCGTCGCATCATCTGAAAGTAGTTCTGAAGATGAAAGCCAAGAAGAAGACGAGACGAATGAATCAAAATCCGAATCAAGCATCGCATCATCTGAAAGCAGTTCTCAAGATGAAAGCCAAGAAGACGAATCGACAGAAAGTTCTTCAGAATCTGAGCTTACATTTGACGACATCTATCAAACTGATTTGATGGACGAAAATGGAATTGAACCTTTAGACTTAGACGCCTATAAAAATATGGCTGATGTCATAGACCAAACACTTACTGAGTTTAACGTCAACTCTTCTGAAATTAGTTTAGCTTATTATAACTTCCACAATGAGGAACATTACTATCTGAACGAGAATGAATTATTTACTGCAGCGAGTATAACGAAAGTTCCACTGTCTGCCTTATATATTGATTTAATCAACTCAGGTGAGTATCAATTAGATAGTGAACTTGATTACAGTGAAGCATTATTTGAAGCCGGGACTGGAAACATTACAAACGGTCCTTTGGAAAACAGTTATAGGATAGAGGAACTGATTACAGAAGCAATCACTCATTCAGATAATACTGCAATGAATATACTTAAAGCCGAGTACGATAAAGAATTCGGTAATTTCCGCGAAGATATTTTAACGTTTGCTGGAATTGATGAGAAACCAGAAGACTTCTTAAACAATAATCTAAGTTCAGCTTATATTACTGAGCAAGTATTAATTAAAATTGCTCAAGATGAATCCTACAGTGACTTGATTAACTTAATGTTTGAAACAAGTCCGGCCCAATTGTTCACGTCATATGTTAATAATGAGATGATGGCGAATAAATTTGGTCGCTATGAGCAAGCAGTTAACGATAGTGGAATCTATTATGAAAATAATCAGCCCCAGTACGCTTTAGTCGTTCTTTCCGATAATATTAATCAAGCTGATCAATTTCTAGAAGTAATGAACTTACGAGTGAATCAATGGTTTAGAGCACATAATTAATGCAAATAAAAGTGGGTTTGGAAAATTTCGGTTCATGAATTTTTGATGTTGGTGGACCGAGGAGCCAGGTGACGCAGTCACCTTGGCTCTTTTTTTATTCCTATGTTTAAGTGTCTCTCTATGCAACGATAGTTTGTGTTGTGTTCTCATCTTTAA
>NZ_JBGQQZ010000042.1:0-22503 GCF_045528575.1 Ruoffia sp. FAM 24228 | reverse complement strand
CTACTCCCGAACCAAAGCGATTAAAGACGATCCATCTTTTCGGTTCCTATCAACCACGTCTAAGTTTGATTTTTTAAAACGAGGCAGTAAGGATTATTACGAAATACGTTTCCGAGTGGTTAGACTCAAGCTAAGTGAAAGCACCTACGAGTGCTTGATAACAAATCTTGATGACAACTTTACACCCAATGACTTAAAAGAATTATACCATTTACGGTGGGGAATTGAGACTTCTTTTCGTGATTTAAAGCATTCAGTTGATTTAGAATACTTACATACAAAAGAAAGCAGCCAAATCTATCAAGAAATATATGCAAGATTAATTACTTACAATTTCACCATGAGGTTAGTTGGACAAGTAAAATTTCCTAAAAAGAAACGACATTGGGATTATCAGGTAAATGTTAAGATGGCTTTTAGGCTATATCGCCGATATTTAAATGACATGTCGATAGATATTATGCGATTAATCTCATCTTATATCCTTCCAATTCGAGAAGGTAGGAAGTTTGAACGATTAAAATTCCGAAGAGGCTTTGTTGGTTTTCATTATAGATAATTTTTTTTTGAAAAGCAGAAGACTTATTTGACATGCCTTCCAATAGAAAAATAACTTGTTTAGAATAAAAAAAGCCAAAGACGCCTCTTCTTCACACTATTTCATGTGAAGAAGAGGCGTCTTTATATAACGATAGGAATTCATTTCCCCTTAACTTAATGACATTGATATATATACGGCTTTTTCGTTCTGCAAAGCTCGCAAAACAGCCTTTACTCTTGCCTCGAGAAGAAACAACTGTGTCGAGTTCCCAATGCCCGAACTCTTTTCGATTCTTCACAGATTTGGGGCGTTTTGAGATGGGAGTGCCGATATTAAACTTTCCTCGCGTTTCTTGAGGCTCTCGACTTTTTCCTTTGTGTCTTAAGACAGTTAGGGGCACCTTTAAGATATCTTGGTAAATCCAGTTATAGATGGATTTAAAGGAAAGTTTTCCCTGATAATCTCGTCCAACAATTTGTTCAGGTGACCATGTACATTCTAATTTATCTTGAATGTCTTTAAGTAGCCCGAACGTGTACTTAGGATTTCTACCCTTAAGACGTGCACGTTGATTGGCACCTTCATGGGTATCCAGAGCTTGGTATTGATCTGAAGGGCATCGTTTAAGTTCTCGATAAATCGTTGACCGATGGCGCCCGATTAATTGGGCAATGCGATTAATTTTAAAGCCTTCTTGATAGAGTATTTCTATTTTTGAACGTTCCTCTATGGTAAGATATGTGTAGCTCATAACAGACCTCCGTGTTTATGTTTTTGTCGTTACTAACATTTTACACGAACCTGTTATGGGTTTCTTTATTTGTCGCACTTAATTTTACAATTCATCATATAATAATAAATTTGAAAAGGGAGTGTTAACACTCTCTTTTTTGTATAATGAGAAGGCAAAGGGGGGTAAACATGAAGAAAATTACTAAAGAAATAGTCGTAGACACAATACCTATCAGAGATAAAGATACGTATAAAAATAAAATGGGGCGCATATTATGTGTTGGAGGTAATCATGAAAAGGGTGGAGCCATTATCATGAGTGGTCTGGCTGCTTTGTATTCTGGCGCAGGATTAGTGACTGTCGCGACGGATCCAGTGAACCGGACTAGCTTACATACGCATGCGCCAGAAATTATGTTTGTTAATATGTACGAAACTGAAAGCTTGATTCAAGCAGTAAAAGACAAAGATGTGATTGTGATTGGGCCGGGTTTAGGGCTAAGCGAAGTGAGCCAAACAATCCTTGAAACGATTCTCAAATCAGCGACTAACGAGCAATATCTAATTATCGATGCTGATGCGATTACGCTGCTTGGTGAAGGGAAAGTCAAGCGAGAAACCAATGCCCATTGTATCTTCACACCTCATCTCGGTGAGTGGCAGAGGCTTACAGGTCTAGATAAAAATAAATTAACAGTAGATAGTAATCAACAAGCTCAGAAGGATTTACAAAGCACAGTTGTGTTAAAAGGATCACCTACACAAGTGTATATTGACTCGGATGTCTTTGAAAACACAACAGGTAACCCCTCACAAGCGACCGGCGGGATGGGAGATACGTTGACTGGGATTCTAGCTGGTTTCATTGGACAAATACCGAATGTCAAACAAGCAATTCTTTCAGCTGTGTTCATTCATAGCTACATTGCGGATCAATTAGCAGAAACTCATTATGTCACATTACCAACGCAAGTGATTCGAGAATTACCAAAAATGATGAGAACCTTTGCAGACGCAAAATATTAAACAAGTGCATAAAAGGCTACTGACGAGTAATCCGGTCAGTAGCCTTTTATATGTAAATAATTATTTATTTCTCAAACGTAAGGCATTGAGTAGTACAGAAATTGAACTTAAACTCATCGCAGCCGCAGCGAACATTGGACTTAATAAAGGTCCATCGAAGAAGAGGTAAAGTAAGCCCATCGCGATTGGAATCCCAATCGTATTGTATCCAAAGGCCCAGAATAAGTTTTGCTTAATGTTACGAATGGTTGCATGACTTAAGCTGATAGCTTTTGGGACATCACGTAAATCATCATGCATTAAGACGGTATCAGCCGAATCCATAGCTACATCGGTACCAGAACCAACTGCCATCCCGATATCTGCTTGAGCTAAAGCAGGCGCATCATTAATACCATCCCCAACCATAATCACTTTCTTACCTGCATTTTGTAACTCTTGCACAATAGCAGATTTATCTTCTGGCATGACTTCACTTAGAATGCGGTCAATACCAAGTTCTTCCCCAACAATATTGGCTGTGTATTGGTTGTCACCAGAGGCCATAATAACTTCAAGACCTAAGTTTTTTATCTCTTTAATTGCTTGGCTCGATGTTTCCTTAATAGGGTCCATAACAGCAACAATTCCAATCACTTCATTATCTAAAGCAATATACATCGGTGTTTTAGCTTCATTGGCTAATTGTTTGACTTGTGCCTCTAATGAACTAGGTACTTCACTTAGAGAGTCCATTAATTTTTTATTCCCAATCGCAATTTCTCTGCCTGCTATGTCTGCTTTAATTCCGCGTGCAGTTATGCTTTCAAAGTGATCGGTTGGCAGTAAGTTAATTTCTTTCTCTTCACTATACTTCACAATGGCTGATCCTAGTGGATGTTCAGAAACCGATTCTGCTGAAGCAACCAGTTGTAAGATGTCATCTTTATCAAAGCCTTCGTTAATGATGAAATCTGTAACAGTTGGTTCACCTTCTGTAATCGTTCCGGTCTTATCTAATAGAACAGTCGTTGCGTTATGTATGTTCTCAAGCGTTTGTCCGTTTTTAATTAAGATACCTTGGCTCGCGCCATTTCCAGTCCCAACCATGATTGCTGTGGGAGTCGCTAAACCTAGGGCGCAAGGACAAGCAATAATTAAAACACTAATAAAGATATTTAAAGCGAAATTCAGTGGTTCACCCATCACAAAGAACCAGAATAAACCAGATAGAATCGCAATAATAATAACGATAGGTACAAAGTATCCTGAGATAACATCGGCTAATTTCGCAATTGGTGCTTTAGAACCTTGAGCATCTTGAACCATACGAACGATTTGAGAAATCATCGTATCTTGTCCAATACGAGTAGCTTTATATTTAAAAGCTCCCATCTTATTGATACTTGCGCCAGTGACTAAGTCACCAACTGTTTTTTCAACAGGTAGACTTTCACCTGTTAACATGGACTCATCAATGCTCGAATGACCTTCAACCATTTCACCATCGACAGGTAAGCTTTCACCAGGTCGAACTTGGATAATATCTCCAATATTCAACATTTCAACAGGAATCGTCTCAACTTCTCCGTTCTCACGTACGACACGAGCTGTATCGGGAGCTAATTCCATTAAGCTTTTAATCGCTGAGGATGTTCGTCCTTTAGCCAGTTCTTCCATATATTTACCTAAGGTCATTAAAGTTAAGATGACTGCGGCCGATTCAAAGTATAATTCTAAATGATCATGCGTATTCACTTGTCCAAAAAGGATTAAAGCAGTCATCACGATTCCTTGTAAGTATGCCGCACCCGTACCAACAGCAACTAAAGAATCCATATTTGGATGTCCATTAAATAATGTTTTGAACCCCCGTTTAAATATATCGAAACCAAAATATAAGACGGGAGTCGTTAATATTAATTGTAATACCGCATTGGCCCCCGGATGAATACTTGGATCAATCACTTGCGGTAAAGGCATTCCAACCATTGGACCCATAGTGAGTATGAAAAGGGGGATGGTAAAGATAGCCATCTTAATTAATGTTTGTTTCATCGAGTTTAACTTAGTTTCTTTACGTGCTTGATCTACTTCGTACTGCTCTTTGGCAGTTAATGCTAGCTCAGCTTGATAACCTGCATCAGCCACGGTTTCTTGGATTAATTGAGCGTCTGCAGTCTCTTCCCAAGTTACAGATAATTTTTCAGTAGCTAAGTTAACGGAAGCAGAGTGAACTTGTGGGAGTTTCGCCACTGCTTTTTCAACAGTTTGTGCACAGCTCGCACAAGTCATTCCAGTCACAGAAAAGTTTTGAAAAGTATCATCTGAACGAGCAGGTTCAGTTTGAGTAACCAACGTATAGCCTGCGTCGGATACCGCTTTAGAAATATCATCGAGTGATAGTTTTGACTCATCAAAGTCGACACTTACTTTTTCTGTTAATTGATTCACTGAGGCTTCATTGATACCATCCAATTTATTCACAGCTTTTTCAACAGAAGTCGCGCATGCAGCACAGTGCATGCCTTCAATGGCATAAGTTTTCAATAAATAAACCTCCTATTCTTAATTAAAGTAATTGGTAACCAGCGTCAGTTACAGCTGTTTGCATGCCAACTTTTGAAACAACAGTATCATCATATGTAACATCTGCTGTTTTATTGGCAAAATCGACCGTGGCTTCAGATACACCATCAAGATTTGATAAAGTGTTTTGGATTGTTTTACTGCAATTCATACATCCCATACCTGCGACTTCAAATTGTTCTTTTTTCATATTAATGTCTCCTTTTATTTAATTTATTATTTATTAATGTAAATGACAGTGGCATTGTCCAACAGCACATTCACAAGCTACTTCTTCTGGTGCTGTGAGTGCTTTTGTTTGGAGTTTTGATATTAGCTCCTGAATTTCATCTTGCGATAATTGATTTGTGTCAACAAGGTGACTAATGAGGCTGCCGCGTTCTTTCGTACATATCGAGTCGAAGACTTTATCGGCTTTTAAACGATTGGCCTCGAGTTCTGAAATACCTGGTTTGTATTTTAAAACCGTATCGGTTTTTATTTTTTGAATATTTTCTTTGTTTACTAAACGGTTTATGAGTGATTTTACCGTTCCTTCTTTCCAATCGAGAATGTCTAACACCCGGTCAATGATTTCTCGACTTGTTAAAGGAGCATCTGCCCATAACACGCGCATCACTTCCCATTCTGAATCGGAAATGTTTAAATCTTGAATACTTAATTGTTCAGTCATAATTTCCCTCCTAACACGGGGTTGCATTTGTAACCTAACTTTAGTTTACACGTGTAACCTGAATAAAGCAAGAGCAAATTACAAGCTTTTTAAATTTATTTAAATATACTAGAACTATGGATTATAAAACGCATAGACACAATATATAGTATTGGGTCGAATCTTGAAGCACAATATTTAGTTTTATTCAAGGTTTAATTTTGAAGGTAACCATGCTAATATATAGTATTAAAGAGGACGGTGTAGTGATGAAAATTATATATATGTCTGTCATAGGCAATACACGACGTTTTGTTGAAAAGTTAGAAATGGACTCTTTGGAGTTGTCTGAAGTGAATGCATTTTCTGAAATAGACGAAAACTTTATTATGATCGCACCAACATATGCAATTGAAATGACTGATATTTTGAATGATTTCCTAGAGACTGGCGATAATTTATCATATTGTCAGGGCGTCATCGGCGCAGGAAACCGAAATTTTAATGAGCTTTACTGCTTTACAGCAGAAGATATTGCACTCGATTATGATGTTCCATTATTGTATCGATTTGAGTTTCAAGGCTCGGATAATGATGTAAAAAAAGTGAAGGAGATTGTGACTGAAATTGAAAACACCAACTATGTCTAAAGCACCCAATGAAATTACATATTTCAAATTAAATAACGAATTAAATATTCCAGTAGACAATAAAATCCCATTAGAGAAAGATAAAGAGGCGGTGCGTGCATTCTTCTTAGAGCATGTGAACCCTAATACTGTGTTTTTCTATACATTAGATGAAAAATTAGATTATTTAATTGAACATGACTACTTAGAAGTAGGTTTCTTAAATAAGTATGACCGTGAATTCATTAAGAAATTAATGCAAACAACTTATGAGAAGAAATTCCGTTTCAAATCATTTATGGGCGCACATAAGTTTTATAACCAGTACGCTTTAAAGACGAATGATGGGGAAAGATACTTAGAACGTTTCGAAGATCGTATTGTGTTTAATGCCTTATTCTTAGCGGACGGGGACGAAGTTCTTGCAACAAATTTACGTGATGAATTAATCGCTCAACGCTTCCAACCTGCAACACCAACATTTTTAAATGCTGGACGTAAACGTCGTGGTGAGATGGTATCTTGTTTCTTAATTGAGATTAGTGATGATATGAACTCAATCGGACGTAGCATCAACTCTGCCTTACAATTAAGTAAGCGTGGTGGAGGCGTAGGTCTAAACTTATCAAACTTACGTGAAGAAGGCGCACCGATTAAGAAAATCGAAAACGCGGCTTCAGGTGTTGTACCAGTTATGAAATTATTTGAAGATTCATTCAGCTACGCCAATCAATTAGGACAAAGAAATGGTGCTGGAGCGGTTTATTTATCAATCTTCCATCCAGACATTGTCCGCTTCTTATCAACTAAGAAAGAAAATGCGGATGAGAAAATCCGTGTGAAAACTTTATCGCTTGGAGTAACGGTTCCGGATAAATTTTATGAATTAGTTGCAGAAGATGCTGATATGTTCTTATTCAGTCCTTATGATGTTGAACGTGTTTATGGCGAGCCTTTTGCTTATGTGGATATTACGGAAGAGTATGAGAACATGGTTCAAAATAAAGAAATCCGTAAATACAAAGTCAAAGCACGTGAATTAGAGAACGAAATAAGTAAATTACAACAAGAATCAGGCTATCCATATATTATTAATATTGATACAGCCAATGATGCGAACCCAATTGATGGGCGCATTGTAATGTCTAACTTATGTTCAGAAATTTTACAAATTCAACAACCATCAATTATTAATGATGACCAAACCTTTGAAGATGAAGGAATTGATATTAGTTGTAACTTAGGTTCTACAAATATTGTGAATATGGTCGATTCACCTGACTTTGCTAAATCAGTGGATACAGCTGTCCGTGGTTTAACATTCATTACAGATCATACCAGTATCGATGCTGTACCAAGTGTGCGTAGAGGGAATGAATTAAATCATACCATCGGTTTAGGTGGCATGGGACTTCATACGTTATTCGCAATTAATCAAATCTATTACGGATCTGATGAGTCATTAGAATTAACAGAAGCATATTTCTATGCGTTAAACTACTGGTCATTAGTATCAAGTAATCAAATTGCACGCGAACGTGGTGAAACTTTCTATAATTTTGAAAATTCTGATTATGCTAATGGTTCATACTTTGATCGTTATATTGAAGAACCATTTGTTATTGAAGATGAAAAAGTAAAAGAAATCATGAAAAATGTGCCACTTCCAACTGCAGAAGATTGGGAAGCGTTAAGAGATATGGTTCAAAAAGATGGACTATATCATGCTTACCGTCATGCGATTGCACCAACTGGAAGTATCTCATATGTAAACGAGACAAGTGCGAGCTTACACCCAATTACACGTCTAATTGAAGAGCGTCAAGAGAAGAAAACGGGTAAAACATATTACCCAGCGCCACAATTATCAAATGATACGATTGACTACTATGAGTCAGCTTACGATATTGATATGCGTAAAGTCATCGATGTGTATGCAGCGGCTCAAAGACATATCGATCAAGGAATGTCTTTAACGTTGTTCATGCGTTCAGAATTACCTGAAGGGCTTTATCCTTGGAAACGTCCTGGTGAAAGAAAGATGAACACGAGAGATTTAAATATCCTACGTAACTATGCTTGGAACCAAGGCATTAAATCAATTTACTATGTTCGTACATTTACGGATGATGGCGATGAAATTGGAAGTAATTATTGCGAGAGCTGTTCAATTTAATAAGTTTTATAAAGGAGAATAAATGCATGGTAGAACCAAATTACATAGCGATAAATTGGAATGATATCGAAGATACCGTTGATAAATTAACTTGGGAAAAGCTGACTGAGCAATTTTGGTTAGATACACGTATTCCAGTATCGAATGATTTAGATGATTGGCGTCGTCTTTCAAAAGCAGAACAAGATATGTTAGGGAAAGTCTTTGGTGGGTTAACACTTTTAGATACACTGCAATCTGAAGAAGGGGCTGTTGTCTTATTAGATGATGCAAGAACACCACATGAAAAATCTGTTTTAAGTAATATCCATTTTATGGAAGCAGTACATGCTAAATCGTATTCAACGATTTTTATTACATTGAATACAAACTCAGAAATTGACTCAATCTTTGATTGGACGAATACGAACGAATTAATCCAATTCAAATCGGATAAAATTAATGATGCGTACCAAAATGGTACACCGCTACAAAAGAAAGCGGCAAGTGTCCTACTTGAATCATTCTTATTCTATTCAGGTTTCTACGCACCATTATGGTATTTAGGAAACAACAAAATACCTAACGTAGCTGAAATCATTAAACTTATCCTACGTGATGAATCTGTTCACGGAACTTATATTGGTTATAAATTCCAATTAGGCTACAATGAGTTAGGCGAAGCAGAACAAGAAGAATTAAAAAACTGGGTCTTTAACTTACTATTTGAATTATATTCAAATGAAGAAAAATACACGTCTCATTTATATGATGAATTAGGTTGGACAGAAGACGTAAACACATTTGTTCGCTACAATGCGAATAAAGCTTTACAAAATATGGGCTTCGAACCTTTATTCCCTGATACAGCTGAAGATGTGAATCCGATTGTTATGAATGGTATCTCAACAGGAACAAGTAACCATGACTTCTTCTCACAAGTTGGGAATGGTTACCTACTTGGAGAAGTTCAGGCTATGGAAGATAATGACTACAAGCAATGGGCAATTAATGACCGTCGCAAACAACGTATGCAATACCGTCAAGAGAAGAAACGTCGCCGTGAAGAAGCGAAAAACGCTCAAGCGTCAGCAAAAGCAACAGATTAAACTTATAAACTCAATGAGGGATCACAAAAGTGATTCTTCATTGAGTTTTTTATGTTCAAAAAGCCAGTCAACATGTAATTAGTGGTTTTAGGCATGAAAACCCTTTATAATGAAGTATAAGAGAGGTGTGATAGCGTGAAGAAATGGAAATGGGGAATATTGTTTCTAACTGTATTTTTCCTATATGCATGTGAATCTCAAGAACAGTCAACTACTACGTATCCTGACGCCAACTACACAACCGAAATGGCCCAAGAAACTGACGAAAATGTCAGTCGCCAACAAACAAATGAAGATCGAGATATTATCTACGCGGCCAATGTGATTTATCAAACGATTCGTTATGATGAAGCGAAGCAAAGTATTGAAGAAATTATTGAGGCCAATAATGCTTATATTCAATATCAAGATGAATCAATGAATGAATACAGTTATGCAGAAAGTTCTCAGTCGCTCACATCATTAAGTTTGACGATCAGAGTTCCTCGAGACAATTATGAAGAGACGCTTACACAGTTTGAAAACAATGACCAAGCTCAACTTATTCAACTATCACGCGGTTCTCAAGATGTAACCCAACAAGTTCAAGATATTGAAATTCGTATCGAAGCGATTGATTCTAGAATTGACCGACTGAATGAACTTAATGATCAAGCAGAGTCCGTTACGGATTTAATTGAAATCCAAGGCGCTTTAGAAGAAGCAATTGCGAGTCGGGATAGTTTATTAGCAGAACAATCTTCTGTCTCCGCAGAAGTTGAAAATGCAACGATACACTTGAATTTACAAGAAGTTGTTGAGTTATCTGATGGAAGTGAAAGTCAATTGACTTTCTGGAATCAAATTGTCGCAGCCTTTAACGATACTTGGGAAAATTCAATTGAAGCTTTCCAATGGGGGATTTTAACAATTATATTCTTAATCCCTTACATCATCGTGATTATTATCATAATATTAATCATACGATATGTCTTGCGTCCATTGTTTAGAAAAATTAAAGATGTCTTACCAAAGAGGAAAAAGAAAGCTATAAGTGAGGCTAATAGAGAAAAGAACAACTTTAATACAGAAGATTGAGTAAAACAGTTTCAAAAATTGTAAAAAACGTGTAATATTAAGTAGTAAGCGTTTATTATAAAGTTAAATTATGGGAGGAATATCTAGAATGGATATGTTTAAATCGTTATCACAGAAGATTGAAGGAAAAAAGGTTAAAATTGTTTACCCTGAAGCTACTGATCCACGTGTTTTAGGAGCAGCTGTTCGTCTACATTCAGATAAATTAGTAGAACCAATTTTATTAGGAAATCCTGCTGAAGTTGAAGCAATTGCTACAGAACGTAACTGGAACACTGGTGATTTAACAATCATCGATCCTAACAACTATGACGAATTCGATGCAATGATCGCATCTTTCGTAGAACGTCGTAAAGGTAAAAACACTGAAGAGCAAGCACGTGAAATGTTACGTGACAATGCTTACTTCGGAACAATGTTAGTTTACATGGACTTAGCAGATGGATTAGTGTGTGGAGCTCAATACTCAACAGGTGATACTGTTCGTCCAGCACTACAAATCATCAAAACTCGCCCAGGTGTTAAATTAACAAGTGGTGCGTTTGTTATGGTTCCACCTAACAATGATGGTGAACGTTTAATCTTTGCTGACTGTGCGATTAACATTAACCCAGATGCACAATCATTAGCTGAAATTGCTGTAGAAAGTGCTCAAACAGCTAAAATGTTCGATATCGATCCTAAAGTTGGTTTATTAAGTTTCTCAACTAAAGGTTCTGCAGCTTCACCAGAAGTTGACAAAGTCGCTGAAGCTACTCGTATTGCGAAAGAATTGGCTCCTGACTTAGCTATCGATGGAGAATTACAATTTGACGCAGCTTATATTGAATCAGTTGCTGATAAAAAAGCACCTGAATCAGAAGTTGCTGGTAAAGCGAACGTATTCGTATTCCCAGAAATCCAATCAGGTAACATTGGTTACAAGATTGCTCAACGTTTAGGTAACTACCAAGCAGTTGGTCCAATCTTACAAGGTTTAAACAAACCTGTTTCTGATTTATCTCGTGGATGTGTCGAAGAAGATGTTTATAAAGTTTCAATTATTACTGCTAACCAAGCAATCATGTAATTGAGTCTTTTCACTCATAAATAAGCGAGAGCTAGAAATACTACCGAACGGTAGTGTTTCTAGCTCTTTTTGTTGTGGAGAGGGAACTGTAGAGCTTATTTCAGGGAGAACGGCTCGGTGACCGTAGTGGACCGGCTTCAGCTAATCATCTAGCGTTGCTAGCTGATTGAGCTTCCGTCTCGTTGTGCTACTAAATCCTTACGTCGCTACCGCTCCTACGGCTTCATGTATGCCCAATCGTCCTGGTACTACGGTACCTCACCATTCTCCCTTCAATAAGCAACGATAGCTGTGTATTAAACAGAGTTTTCTATATTTATGTGATTATGGTGCTGAACTTAAATTTTGCATAATTCCGTGACGTTCATGTTATTCCTAATGCTGTCAATGGCTTAAGTATATGTACTCTAAGTTGTATTATTGTGAAAGATGAATATTTTGTTATAGAATTTAATAGAGGCACGCATTAAACAGAATATATAAATGGAGGAGATACTATGTCTAAAGTTGAAGTAGGTGGGCTAATTGTCTTGTTTGGGGCAACGGGTGACTTAGCTGAGCGACAATTGTACCCAGCTTTTCACCAACTATATCAACGTGGCCAGTTAACGGAGGAATTTGCGATTATCGGAGCGGCCCGCACTCAATTCACTGAGAATGAATTTAAGGAACATGTAAGAAAAGCTGTTGAAGCAGGGAGTAATTTTACTGAGTTCGAAGAATCATTTTTAGAACACATTTATTACCAACCAGCTGACAATACAAAAGTACAAGATTTTGAAAAACTCATGACGAAAATAAAAGAAGTTTCAACGACGCATAATACATCCGATCGATTTTTATATTACTATTCTATCGCTCCAAGTATTTACGATGAGACGACAGTAAATTTAAAAGAGTCAGGTATTACTGGTTTAACTGGAGAGCATCGTGTCGTTGTTGAGAAGCCATTTGGCTATAGTTTAGAATCAGCTAAAGAATATTATCAAATATTAAAAAAATCATTTAATGATGAAGAGATTTTTTTAATTGATCATTTTCCTGGGATGGATTTTGTCCAAAATATATTGGCAACTCGATTCTACAATCCCTTTATTGAAGGTATTTGGAATAATAAATTTATCGAGAACATTCAAATTAACTTACCTGAACGTCTAAAAGTAGGGGACCGTGGTGCATTCTATGATGAGAATGGTGCATTGTTAGATATGTTCCAAAACCATATACTGCAAATACTTTCATTCATTATTATGGATTTGCCTGAGAAGTTAGAAAAAGATGCGATACATAGTGAGAAGCACGCAGCCTTAAGTCAAATACCAACATATTCGAAAGAGGAAGTGAAAGAGTTTGTTGTTAGAGGTCAATACTCAGCAGATGCTGAAGGGGAGTATAACCATTACCGCGATGAACCAGATGTAGCGGAAGATAGTAGTACGGAAACATACATTGCGATTCAATTATCTGTCGATAATGAGCGTTGGGAGGGTGTTCCTATTTACGTTCGTACAGGAAAAGCGTTAGTTGAACAATTTTCTTCGGTTGATATTATATTGAAAGAGAGAAATGGTGATTCAAACGATACACCAAGTAGGCTCACTTTTTATATTGAACCTGGTAAAGGTTTGGCAATGGTTTTAAACCAGAAAGATATTGAATCGAATATGGAACCAATCACGACATTTATTGGTCCAGACCAAAATACATTCGGGAAAGAGTACGTTCCAACGCCTTATGAAAATTTATTACATGATGCATTAGAAGGGGATAATACGTTGTTTAGTTCTTGGGAAGAAGTGCAAGAACAGTGGCGCATTACTGATGCGATTAAAGTGGCATGGGATGATATGTCAGATCCTGCGTTTCCAAATTATCAAGCGACGTCCTTTGGACCAAGTAGCGCGGATCGATTATTGACGAGAAATAATCACGAGTGGATTAAACGCGTAAATATAAATGAGTAGTATACAAAAAGAGCGTCTGATTTAAGTCAGACGCTCTTTTAAATTGTAAAGTATTGCTTATTCAGGAACTACGTTAATTGGGATTTCATCGATAGTACCGTAGTACCAATCAATTTCATCTCCTGCTTCTAATGTTTGAGAAACAACACCTAGTTGTGCGTATTCACCATTGTATACGTAAGTCCATGTATTACCTACAGTATAGTCATTTTCGTAGCCTTCAATTGAATCAACAACACCTTCAGTTTCGTTGAAGTTAAATGTTAATTCTTCGTTTGATTCTAGAGCTTCTAAAACGCTAAGACCTTCAGCATCTTCAACTGAGAATTCAGCGATTGGCGCTTCTTCACCTGATATATAGAATGCGAATGTTGCTGCTGTTTCGCTAGCTTCTTCTGTATCTTCAGTTGCAGATTCGCCTTCTTCAGTTGTACCTTCACCATTGTCAGATGCTGCTGCGTCTGATTCTTCAGAACCTTGTTCTGCGCCTGATTCCTCGGTTGCTTCGCTTTCTGCGTCTCCAGAAGTACTTTCAGTTGACTCTGTAGATTCTGTTGATACTTGTTCAGTTGACTCAGCTGGAGCACTCTCTGCTGGCTGTTCTTCAGTCGAACTTTGACAAGCGACTAGTAGCAATGCTAAAGTCGGTAGAGTAATTAATTTGATAAATTTTTTCATAAAACTGCCTCCTTACGTTAATATGTTATAGGTATAAATTATCAGTAAAACGGCATAAAGTCAAATGATTCGCAGTTTCAACACACTTTGTTTATAATTGGCTTATTAAGAATAAAGCGTGAATTTTTTTAGAAGTACAAGGAGATTATATATAATGTCATACAAAATTACACATTCTGCTGAGGAAACGAAACAAATCGCAGCAGAATTAGCGCAATTGATAGAACCTGGTAAAGTCATTAGCTTAAAGGGAAATCTAGGAAGTGGTAAAACTACATTTTCTCAAGGATTTGCGAAAGCTTTAGGAATTAAAAGAGCGGTGAAAAGTCCAACATATACTATAGTGAAGCACTATCCACTAGATGAACAAGGGAAGCTTTTTAATCATATTGATGCCTATCGCCTCGAAGAGGGTGGAGCTGAATCGATTGACTTGGAAAATTTTATAGACGATGATACGATTACATTAATAGAGTGGGCAGAATTTGTCATTGATTATATGCCAGAAACTTATTTGGAAATTGAATTAGAGGCAGTTGACAATGATGAACGTAAAATTCAAGTACGAACAGTAGGTCAAAGTGATGACTACGACCAATTAAGGAAAGAATGGACTCAGAACTGGAAAGGATAGTGATTGTGTGAGTAATTACAACAAATACGTACATGAAGCAGAGGACGAGCCAATCGAAACAATCATTAGAGTAGCAGAGCCAATCGATGCAAAGGCAATACTAGGCTTATTAAGACATGTAGGGAAAGATACCCCGTATTTGTCAGTTGGTCCTGAAGGGGCGAATATGACCGTGGATCAGCAAGTAGAATTAATTACGAGATACAATGAATCAGATAATAACATTATGTTAGTAGCAGAATCAGATGATCAGATAGTTGGTATGGCAACAGTTGCTGTCATCGATAATAATCGTCAAAGCCATGTGGCTGAAGTGGGTGTCAGTATTATTAAAGAATATTGGGGCTACGGCATAGGCTCAATTCTCACTGAAGAAATGATTCAATTTGCAAGCTACGCAGATATTAAAGTGCTAACCTTGGAAGTTGTAACAAAAAATATCCGAGCAATTAAATTATATGAGAAATATGGATTTGAAATAGTTGGAACACTATCGAAACGTTTAAGAAATGATTTTCACTATTATGATACTTATGTCATGGAACGGTTGATTGATTAATATTCAAAGAGTTTCTCATCATAGATTTACTTTACTTTTTAAACATAATTAATTAGAATAGATAAGTATTGATTATGAAAGAAAGGTCGAGTTATGGACTATAAGCTATTAAAAGAAGCTCACCCTAATTTAAATATAAAATTTAACCACGCACTGTCAGATTACAGTTATACTAAAACTGGCGGCGAAGCGGATGTTATTGCATTTCCGAAATCAAAAGATGAAGTGAAACAAATTATTGATTGGGCAAAGGAATTTGATGCCCCGTTAACAATTCTAGGTAACCTCAGTAATTTAATCGTTAAAGACGGCGGCATACGCGGTATTGTCATGATTTTAACAGATATGAATGCAATCTCAGTCGATGGTCATTATATTTATGCAGAGAGTGGCGCAGGTATTATTGAAGTAAGTCGTGAGGCCTATCGCCATTCATTAACTGGCTTAGAATTCGCTTGTGGAATTCCAGGTAGTGTTGGTGGCGCGGTATTTATGAACGCGGGTGCTTACGAAGGTGAGATAACGGATATTAATGTAAAGATTGAGGCAATCAATCGCGAAGGACAATTTTTAACTTATACGAATGAAGATGCAGAATTTGCCTATCGTCATAGTATTTTTCAAGAGAATGATAACATTATCTTAGGCGTATCCTTTGAACTTCAACCTGGAGATCAAGAGGCTATCAAAGAAAAAATGGATCATTTAACTGAATTACGTGAATCGAAGCAACCTTTAGAGTACCCATCATGTGGAAGTGTATTTAAACGCCCCGTAGGTTACTATACAGGAAAGTTAATTCAAGATGCTGGTTTACAAGGACATCGAATTGGTGGTGCTGAGATATCTCGTAAGCATGCTGGATTCATCATTAACGTAGGTGGAGCCACAGCAACAGATTATGTTGAGATGATTGAATACATCCAAGAGACAATCTGGAATTTAAATTCAGTTAGACTTGAAACCGAAGTTCGAATTATTGGACGGGAAGCAGAATAATTGAATGAGATATATTAAAACCAACCTAACACATTCTGTAAAAGAATTGCTTAGGTTGGTTTTTTTGTAAATAATATAAAAAGATAGATGGGGGTTAATAGTTATGCAAGAGAGAAAAGTTTATATATTATCAATTAAAAGAACCGCAGTAGGAAGTTTTCTAGGGAGTTTATCTGATTTATCACCCGCTGAGATTGGGTCAAAATTATTAGAAAAGATGTTAGAAGAAGACACGATCGTCAAAGACAAGGTGGATGAAGTAATCATCGGGAATGTCTTAAGTGCAGGTCATGGCCAAAATATTGCCCGACAAGTTTCTGTTAACGCAGGCATTTCAATCAATGTACCAGCTTATGGGGTGAATATGTTGTGTGGGAGTGGTCTAAAAGCCATTAATGAAGCATATAACCATGTGAAACTAGGTGATGCGGACTGTATTATTGCCGGTGGAGTGGAGTCGATGAGCCAAGCTAAATTCGCAACGACAGGCAACATTCGAAAAGGAAATAAAATGGGTGCCTTTTCTTTAGAAGACACAATGTTAACAGATGGGTTAACAGATGCCTTTTCAGGAATTCATATGGGAATAACAGCTGAGAATATTGCAAGTAAATTTGAAATCACTCGTGAAGAACAAGATGAATTTGCCATGAATACGCAAGAGAAAGCAAGACTCGCTCAAAAAGAGGGGAAATTCAAAGATGAAATTGTACCAATAACAGTTCAACAACGTCGTCAAGCGGTCGTATTTGAAGAAGATGAATACATCAATCATTCAACAAATTTAGAAAAGTTAAATAAATTGCGTCCGGCTTTCGATAAAGAAGGGTCAGTCACTGCAGGGAACGCATCAGGAATCAATGACGGGGCAGCTTTTGCTTTTGTTGTCTCAGATGCATTCGTTAAAGAACACAACTTAGAACCATTAGTTGAAGTGTTAGGCTTTGGCCAAAGTGGGGTTGATCCAAAAATTATGGGAATTGGACCAGTTAAAGCAATCAATAGTGTCATGAAGAAGACGGGTTTAAGCTTAGAACAGTTTGATGTTATTGAATTGAATGAAGCTTTTGCATCACAATCGATCGGTGTTATGAAGGAATTGACTAAAGATACGAGCTTAACTTATGAAGCACTCGCGGCTAAAGTAAACCCCAATGGTGGTGCGATTGCCATTGGACATCCGATTGGAGCTTCAGGAGCTCGAATAAGTGCCACCTTGATACATGAAATGAAACGCACTGAGTCCGAATATGGACTGGCATCTTTATGTATCGGGGGCGGCATGGGAATTAGTATGGCAGTTAAGAACGTGTAAACAGACCAAAAATGGTCCATATTATATAAAACATCTGAGAAACTCAACAATTCTAGTAAACATTTACCTAGAGTTGTTGAGTTTTTTGTAAAGGATTATAAACGCTAATATATCAAGCTTTATAGCAAATTAAAAAAAGTAGAATATTGGGAAAAATAATTGTGTCTTACTTAAACACCGTGTGCTATAATTTCATCTCGAAAGACAAATTTTCTTTCAAATCGGTTTCAAAGGAGTCAATAATGACAAAAATTTATGCAGAGGAGAATGTGCATATGGTAAAACAAGGTTATAGTGTGGAGTTGCATGGGGTAACAAAATCCTTCGACGATACACAAGTGTTAAAATCCATTGATATGGAATTAGAGAAAGGTAAATTTTATACTTTATTAGGCCCGTCAGGGTGTGGTAAAACAACGATTCTACGTATTATTGCTGGGTTTACAAAAGCATCATCAGGCCAAGTCTTAATCGATGGTACTGAAGTTACGAGAGTTGCAGCAAATCAGCGGAAGGTTAACACTGTTTTTCAAGATTATGCACTTTTCCCGCATATGAATATCTTTGATAACATCGCTTTTGGCTTGTCTGTCACAGGAGTCGATAAAGCGACGATTAAGGAGAAAGTTTCAGAAATGTTACGTTTAGTGCGCTTAGAAGGGTTTGAAGAGCGTTACATTGATGCGTTGTCAGGTGGACAAAAGCAACGTGTAGCGATTGCGAGAGCACTGATCAATGAACCAGATGTTCTTTTATTAGATGAGCCCTTGTCTGCGCTAGATCTAAAACTTCGAACAGACATGCAATATGAATTGCGCGAATTACAAAGACGTTTAGGAATAACGTTTGTCTTTGTTACTCATGATCAAGAAGAAGCTTTAGCTATGTCGGATTGGATTTATGTCTTAAATAACGGTGAAATTGTTCAATCAGGAACACCCGTCGATATTTATGATGAGCCGATTAACCGTTATGTCGCAGACTTTATTGGTGAGAGTAATATTGTAGCTGCGAAGATGATCGAAGATTATCGGGTTGAATTTGTCGGTCATACGTTTGACTGTGAAGATGGTGGGATACCAAGTGGTGAAGCGGTAGAGGTTGTTATTCGCCCCGAAGACGTTGAAATTACGTCACCTGAAGCAGGTCAATTGATTGCTAAAGTAGATACTCAATTATTCCGTGGTGTCTTTAACGAAGTCATTGCTTACGACGAAGATCATAATGAATGGATGATTCATACAACTAAAAAAGTTGAAACTGGTTCTCGAATCGGATTGCGATTCGGTCCAAGCGATATTCATGTGATGCGTTTCAACGAATCTGAAGAAGATTTTGATGCCCGTTTAGAACAGTATGAAGACTAGAGGTGGGCAATGAATACGAAAAAACATCATTTATTAGCGATACCGTATTACTTATGGATTATATTGTTTGTCATTGCACCGATTCTTTTATTATTGTATCGGTCATTCTTTAATATCGCCGGTCAGTTTACTTTTGATAATTATATTCATTATTTTACGAATCGAAATTATTTGGTTATGACTGCTAGCTCATTTTTATATGCTTTTTTAGTCACATTGGTCACACTTGTTATTGCGTATCCAATGGCGTATTTTTTAACAAAGACAAAGCGTAAAGATTTGTGGCTATTGTTGATTATCTTACCTACGTGGATAAACTTATTACTTAAAATCTATGCCTTTATTGGGATTTTAAGTCAAACAGGACCAATTAATTCATTTTTAACGAATTTAGGTTTTGAATCACAACAGTTATTATTTACGAATATTGCCTTTTTATTAGTGGCGGCCTATATTGAATTACCGTTTATGTTGTTGCCAATCTTTAATTCGATTGATGAGATACCACATTCACTGATTGAAGCAAGTACGGACTTAGGATCAAGTGAATGGGTGACAGTGAGACGAGTAGTGATGCCATTATCGATGCGTGGAGTGAGAAGTGGTGTTCAAGCAGTATTTATCCCTTCTCTATCTTTATTCATGTTAACGCGTTTAATCGGTGGGAACCGAGTCATTACCTTAGGAACAGCAGTGGAACAGCATTTCTTAGTGACCCAAAACTGGGGAATGGGTGCCACGATTGGTGTTGTCTTAATGGTTTCAATGGTATTAGTTATGTTCCTTACTCGTAGCCGTAACGATCAAGGAGGTGCAAGTAATGACTAAAGGAAAATTTAAGTGGTCAAACTTATACATTATCGCAGTATTTATTATATTGTATTTGCCAATTGGATATTTAATAGCCTATTCATTCAATAGTGCTGGGAATATGTCTGATTTTACAGGCTTTACTTTAGAACATTATCAGACATTATTTGCTGATCAGCGGTTATTATCATTTATCATGAATACGTTTATCATTGCCTTACTGTCAGCGACGATTGCGACAGCGATTGGAACTTTTGGGGCGATTGCCATTTATTATGCGCGCTTGAATAGTCAGCGGCAATTTTTATTGAATACGAATAATGTCTTGATGGTCACACCAGATGTTATGATGGGGGCAAGTTTCTTAATATTATTCTCTAGTATATTGCCACTTCGTTTAGGTTTTTGGAGTGTCCTTTTGGCTCACGTAGCTTTTAGTATTCCAATTGTTGTGTTAATGATTTTACCTCGTTTATATGAGATGAATCCGAACATGATTACTGCGGCCCAAGATTTAGGGGCGACGCATTGGCAAATATTATCACGTGTCGTTATACCAAGTATTGTTCGTGGTATTGTATCTGGTTTCTTTATGGCTTTTACCTATTCACTCGATGATTTCGCGGTAACATTCTTCGTTACTGGGAACGGCTTTAGTACTGTTTCGATCGAAGTGTATTCAAGAGCGCGAACAGGTATTAGTTTAGAAATTAATGCTTTAAGTACATTAATGTTTGTACTCGCGTTAGCTTTAGTCTTTGGTTATTATCAAATCCAAACGAGCGATCAAAGACGTATTCGTAAACAAGCCAATAAAAAAGTAGGTGGTCTGCGATGAAACAATTAATGACCATGTTATTAGCGATTTTACTGATTGTTGCTGTGTTATTTGGTTTTAGACATCAGTTAGAAAGTAGTTTAGGACTGACAGATGGCAATACGATTGTCTTTTATAACTGGGGAGATTACATTGACCCAGAATTATTGACTCAGTTTGAGGAAGAGACAGGTTATTCGGTTATCTATGAAACCTTTGATTCGAATGAAGCGATGATGACGAAGATTGAACAAGGCGGAACACGTTATGATGTAGCAGTTCCTAGTGAGTATATGATTGAACAAATGATTGAAGCAGACTTGTTACAAGAGATTGATCATTCATTGTTACCTAACTTAGAGAACATTAATCCGCGGTTCTTGGATTTAGAGTTTGATCCGAATAACCGTTTTTCGATTCCGTATTTTTGGGGAACATTAGGTATTATCTACAATACGAATTATGTTGATGAAAGTGAAGTTCAACAGTGGAATGATTTGTGGAATCCGAAATTCCGTAATAATATTATGATTTACGATGGGGCGAGAGAAGTTTTAGGCGTTGGTTTACAATCACTTGGCTATTCATTAAATGAAACAGATAGTACAAGATTAAGAGAAGCAACGAACAAGATGAAAACTTTGATGCCAAATATATTAGCCCTTGTTGCAGATGAGATGAAGATGCATCTTGGTAACGAAGAAGCGATGATTGGGGTGACGTTCTCTGGAGAAGCGTCCATGGCAATATGGGAGAATCCAGAACTTGCGTATGTCTTACCAGAAGAAGGGTCAAACCTTTGGTTTGATAATATTGTGATTCCTCATAATGCACAAAACGTTGAAGGGGCACATGCTTTAATTGATTTCTTACTTCGACCAGAAGTAGCAGCGCAAAATGCTGATTACGTCGGTTATTCAACACCGAATGAAGCGGCGACGGCTTTAATGGATCCAGAAGTCATTTCCGATGAAGCCTTTTATCCAAGTGAAGATGCTTTAGATAAATTGGAAGTATATCGTGGATTAGGGCAAGAGAAATTAATTGAATATAATGATTTATTCTTAGAAGTGAAGATCGAACCAAGAGACTAAACGGTTTTCCAATAAAAAATAAGAGGATTGATAGATGGTGAGTTATTAGACTTTTCCATTTATTCAATCCTCTTTTGTTGTTATTTAATATATTTGTAATCTTAAAGGAGAATCTTTACATAAAATTTACGAGAAACTTTCATTAAATTTATATTAGCTTGGTATGATAGTAGTAACAAAAGAGGAGGATGGATAATGGTGCTATTGGACAAGCTAAATATTGACATATCACAGAAAAAATTTACCAAAGCTTCATCCTTTATTATTGAACGATTTGTCGTACCTGAAGATCAAGATGGGCTTATTTTGTCATTTCAAATGGCCTATGATTACATTAACTTAATTCTAGTGTATGATAGCAATTATAATTTGAGAGCAGAGACAACTCAAATATACGAGAGACGTGTCATTAAAATTCACGAGAAGGACCTCTATACAAGCAATGAAGCTAAGGCAGGGTTAATTCCTGAGGGTGAGTGGATTATTGCTTTTGAAATCAATAATGAGGAGTTGCCTGACGTTGAATCTTTATGCACGATTGAAGTGACAAGTCATTAATATTTATTAAAATAATGAAAATCTATAAACCTGAATAATTCATAGTTTTACTAATAGTCTTTCCTAACATTGATTTAATAGTCTTTAAAGTAATCTGCTTCATCACCCATTAGGTGATGAAAAAAGACCCCCTTTCTGATATGGTTAATT